>NZ_JAPVXW010000005.1:0-132061 GCF_041431535.1 Veillonella sp. 27098_8_77
CTTCCTGAAGGTGTAGAAATGTGTATGCCTGGCGATAACGTAACAATGGAAATCGAATTGATTACTCCAATCGCTATCGAAGAAGGTCTTCGTTTCGCAATCCGCGAAGGTGGCCATACAGTAGGCGCTGGCGTTGTAACTGAAATCGAAGGTTAATTTAACCTTTTATGCTCATCGTAGTGATGCGTTGGGCACAATATCCACGACATGTAAGAGCGGCATGTTCTGCCGCTCTCGTGTTGTGTTTTTAAACTATGAAGTAGAAGGTTGCCTCTGCGGAGGAGAATTTCTATGGAGCAGTTCATTCACGAAATGGACGACAGGAGGAATTATTAATAATGGCTAAACAGCAAAAAATCCGTATTCGCCTTAAGGCATACGACCACAAAGCTCTCGATCAAAGCGCTGCTAAGATCGTAGACACTGCAAAAAGAAATGGCGCTATGGTATCTGGTCCGATTCCATTGCCAACAGAAAAGAATATCTTCACGATTCTTCGTTCCGTACACGTTAACAAAGATTCCCGTGAACAATTCGAAATGCGTACACATAAACGCTTGATTGATATTCTTGAACCAAATTCGAAAACAGTAGATGCTATCACTCGTTTAGATTTACCAGCTGGTGTATCTATTGAAATAAAACTATAAGGAGGTGCGATAATGTCTAAAGCTATTTTGGGTAAAAAATTAGGAATGACACAAGTCTTCACAGCTGAAGGCCAATTAGTTCCTGTAACAGTAGTGGAAACTACCCCAAGCGTTGTAGTGCGCGTTAAGACTGTTGAAACAGACGGTTATGAAGCAGTACAAATTGGTTACGGTTCCATTAAAGAAAAACATTTAACAAAACCTGTAAAAGGTCAGTTCGACAAAGCTGGCGTAGCTCCAGTTAAATATCTTCGCGAAGTTCGCGTTGACAATGCAGCTGACTACACAGTAGGCCAAACTCTGGCAGCTGATATCTTCGCAGAAGGTGAATTGGTGGACGTAGTAGGTACAGGTAAAGGTAAGGGTTTTGCTGGCACAATTAAACGCCATAATTTCTCCCGTGGTCCTGAAACTCATGGCTCCAAATCTCACCGTGAACCTGGTTCCATCGGTCCTATGATCTCCGGTGGCGGCGGTAAGGTATACAAAGGTAAAAAACTCCCTGGACAAATGGGTGGTTACAGAGTTACCGTACAACGCTTATCCGTTGTGAAAGTTGATGCTGAACGTAACCTTTTATTGGTTAAAGGTGGTATCCCAGGCGCTAAAGGTAGCTTGGTTATGGTTCGCAACACGGTTAAACCTGTTAAATAATCATTTGTCGAAAGGAGGATTATGTAATGCCTACAGTAGCAACATATAATCAATCCGGCGTTAAAGTCGGTGAAATACAGTTAAACGATGCAGTATTCGGCGTTGAAGTAAACGAAGCCGTTATGCATCAAGCCGTAGTTCGTCAATTGTCTAACGAACGTCTCGGCACTCATGCAACAAAAACTAGAGGTATGGTTCGTGGCGGTGGCCGCAAACCTTGGAAACAAAAAGGTACTGGTCGTGCACGTTCCGGTTCCAGCCGTTCCCCAATCTGGATTGGTGGCGGTACTACATTTGGTCCACAACCTCGCAGCTATTACAAAGCTATGCCTCGTAAGGCTAGACGTTTGGCAGTTAAATCTGCTCTTAGCGATAAGGTAAATAATAGCGAATTATACGTTTTGGAAGAAATCACATTAACAGCTCCTAAAACAAAAGAAGTATTGAATATTATCAATAGCTTCAATGTTGGCGATGCAAAAGTATTGTTCATCACTGAAGGTGATGTAAATGTTGAACGTTCCGCTCGCAACATCCAAGGTGTTAAAGCATTGGCTTGCGAAGGTATGAACATTTTCGATCTTCTTCATTACGATAAGCTCTTCATTACTAAAGGCGCTGTCGCAAAAATTGAGGAGGTACTTGGATAATGCAATTACATGATGTACTAATCCGTCCGGTTATTACCGAAAAATCCACAAAGCTTATGGAAGAAAACAAATACACGTTCCGCGTGCCTTTGACTGCAAATAAAGTGCAAATCCGTCAAGCTGTTGAAAAAATCTTCAATGTAAAAGTAGAAAAAGTAGCTACTATTCGCGTATTAGGCAAAACTAAACGCATGGGTCGTACACAAGGTAAACGTAGCGATTACAAAAAAGCTATCGTAACTTTAAAAGCTGGCGAATCCATTACATTATTTGAAGGTGTCTAAGAGTCTAGTTGTAAGGAGGCCCACTAATGGCAATTAAATCATTTAAACCGTACTCCGCTGGTCGCCGGTTTATGACAGTATCCGCCTTCGACGAAATCACAGCAAGCAAACCAGAAAAATCTTTGTTGGCTAAGATTTCCCAAAAAGGTGGTCGTAATAATACTGGTAAAATGACAGTTCGTCACCAAGGTGGCGGTCATAAACGTCAATACCGTATCATTGACTTCAAACGTACTAAAGATAATATCCCAGCTAAAGTAGCAACAATCGAGTATGATCCTAACCGTTCTTCTCGTATCGCTTTACTTAACTATGCTGATGGTGAAAAACGTTATATTTTAGCTCCTAACGGCTTAAAAGTTGGTGACGTTGTTTTCTCCGGTCCTGAATCCGATATTAAACCTGGTAACTGCTTACCATTGGCTAATATCCCAGACGGTACTCAAATCCACAACATCGAATTAAAAATTGGTAAAGGCGGTCAAATCGTTCGTTCCGCTGGTACATCCGCTCAATTGATGGGTAAAGATAATGGCTATGCTATTCTTCGTTTACCATCTGGCGAAATGCGTCGCGTACGTCAAGAATGCCGTGCAACAATTGGTGTTGTAGGTAACGCTGAACACAGTAACCTAGTAATTGGTAAAGCTGGTCGTCATCGTTGGATGGGCGTTCGTCCTGGTAACCGTGGTGTTGTAATGAACCCTTGTGACCATCCACATGGTGGTGGTGAAGGTAAATCTCCTGTTGGTCGTAAACATCCTGTTACACCTTGGGGCAAACCAGCACATGGTGTTAAAACTCGCGACAAGAAAAAAGCTTCTAACAGCTTGATCATTAAACGTCGTACAAAATAGGATAAAGGAAAGGAGATAAAATAGTGTCCAGATCTATTAAAAAAGGCCCTTTCGTAGCAGATCATTTGCTTAAGAAAGTTGATGCTTTAAACGAAACTAACGAAAAGAAAGTTGTAAAAACCTGGTCCCGTGCCTCTACTATTATCCCTAGTTTTGTAGGCCACACAATTGCTGTGCATGATGGTCGCAAACATGTACCTGTATTCATTACAGAAGATATGGTAGGTCATAAATTGGGTGAATTCGCTCCTACACGTACTTTCAAAGGTCACGGTAAGGACGAAAAATCTACAGGCAAATAATAGGAGGAATAATTAATGGAAGCAAAAGCAATCGCTAGACATATCCGAATCGCGCCTCGTAAAATCCGTATCGTTGCTGATTTAGTGCGCGGTAAAAACATCGGCGAGGCATTTGCCATCTTGAAGTTCACTCCGAAAGTTGGCGCTGATGTAGTCGAAAAAGTTATGCGTTCCGCAATCGCAAATGCAGAACACAATTTTGATATGAATGTGGATAACTTGTATGTATCCGAGATCTTCGTAGATCAAGGTCCTACATTGAAACGTATTCATCCTCGTTCCCGTGGACAAGCTTTCAAAATTTTGAAACGCACTAGCCACGTAACAGTAGTAGTTAAAGAAAGAGCTTAAGAAGGAGGGAAACAGAGTGGGTCAAAAAGTTAATCCACACGGTTTGCGTGTCGGTATCGTAAAAGATTGGGACGCAAAGTGGTATGCAGAAAAAGATTTCGCTGCTAATCTTCATGAAGACGTTAAAATTCGTAACTTCTTGAAAGAAACCCTTTTCATTGCTGGTATTTCCCGCATTGAAATCGAGCGTACAAATAAACGTATTAAATTGACTATCCACACTGCAAAACCAGGTATGGTTATCGGTCGTGGTGGTGCTGGTATCGAAGATATCAAAAAAGCAATGACTCGTTTCACTGATAAACAAGTTGACGTAAACATTGCAGAAATTAAACAAGCAGATATGGATGCAGTTCTTGTTGCAGAAAACATTGCTGGCCAATTGGAACGCCGTATCGGTTTCCGTCGTGCAATGAAACAAGCTGTTGGTCGTACAATGCGCTTAGGTGCAAAAGGTATCAAAATCATGGTAAGCGGTCGTCTTGGCGGCGCTGAAATCGCTCGTAGCGAATCCTACCGTGAAGGTTCCATTCCATTGCACACACTTCGTGCAAATATCGACTACGGTACTGCTGAAGCTCATACAACATATGGTTGTATCGGCATTAAAGTATGGATTTACAAAGGTGAAGTTTTGCCTGAAGCAAAACAACCTGCTAAGAAGGAAGAAGGTGGCAAGTAATGCTTATTCCAAAGCGTGTAAAACATCGTAAGCAATTCCGCGGCCGTATGAAAGGTCGTGCTATGCGCGGTAATACAGTGTCTCATGGTGAGTTCGGCTTGGTAGCATGCGAACCATCTTGGATCACTAACCGTCAAATCGAAGCTGCCCGTATTGCTATGACTCGTTATATCAAACGTGGCGGTCAAGTATGGATTAAAATATTCCCTGACAAACCTATCACAGCTAAACCAGCTGGTACTCGTATGGGTTCCGGTAAAGGTTCTCCTGAATACTGGGTAGCAGTAGTTAAACCAGGTCGTGTAATGTTTGAAATGGACGGCGTGCCAGAATCCGTAGCTCGTGAAGCTATGCGTCTTGCAAGCCATAAACTTCCAATCAAATGCAAATTTGTTGTTAAGGGTAAAGAATTGGGTGGTGACGTAAATGAAGGTTAATGACATTCGCAATATGAGCGCTGCCGAAATGGAACAAAAAGTTTCCGGTCTTAAGGAAGAGTTATTTAACCTCCGTTTTCAGCTTGCAACAGGTCAATTAGAGAATCCTATGCGCATTCGTGAAGTTAAGAAGACAATCGCTCGTATTAAAACTGTACAACGTGAAGTTGAACTTAAATCTGAAAACGCATAATGACAGATTTGTTAAAGTTTGAAAAGGAGGCTTAAAATCGTGGCAGAAGAAAGAAACGTACGTAAAGTCCGCGTAGGTAAAGTTGTTAGCAACAAAATGGACAAAACTGTTGTCGTTGCTGTAGAACGTAAAGTACCTCACGCATTATATAATAAGCCAATGGTTAGCAATAAACGCTTCAAAGCACATGATGAAAATAATGAATGCTTAATTGGCGATACAGTTAAAATTGTAGAAACTCGTCCACTTTCTAAAGATAAATGTTGGAGAGTTGTTGAAATTCTTGAAAGACAAAAATAAGAGTGATGTAAGGAGGAATAGACGATGATCCAGCAACAAACAATTTTGAATGTTGCCGACAACACTGGTGCAAAACGTATTATGTGCATCCAAGTCATGGGCGGTTCTTATCGCAAATTCGGCAATATCGGTGACGTAATCGTTGCTTCTGTAAAAGATGCATCACCCGGTGGCGTTGTCAAGAAAGGCGACGTAGTCAAAGCTGTTATTGTTCGTTCTAAAAAAGGTATCCGTCGTCAAGACGGTTCCTATATCCGTTTTGATGAAAACGCAGCAGTAGTTATTAAAGAAGATAAAACCCCTCGTGGTACTCGTATCTTCGGACCTGTAGCTAGAGAACTTCGTGAAAAAGACTTCATGAAAATTGTTTCCTTAGCTCCAGAAGTATTATAAGAAGGAGGAACGCAGCATATGGCTAAATTACAAATCAAAAAAGGCGATACAGTTGTTGTTATCTCCGGTAAAGATAAAGGTAAGCAAGGTACAGTTATCGCAACTGCTCCTAAAAAAGAACGCGTATTTGTTGAAGGCGTTAACACTGTAAAACGTCACACAAAACCTTCTCAAGCTAACCCACAAGGTGGTATCGTTACTAAAGAAGCTGGTATCCATGTTTCCAATGTAATGATTGTTGACCCAGAAACTAAAACAGCTACTCGTATCAAAAAAGTTGAAGGTAAAGACGGTAAATTCGTTCGTGCAACTGTTAAATCCGGTACAGTACTTAAATAATCAGGAAAGGAGGAGCTACATAAATGTCTCGTTTATTTGAACAATACAACTCTGAAATTAAAAAGAGTATGCAAGAAAAATTCCAATACGGCAACGTAATGGAAATTCCTAAATTGGAAAAAATCGTTATCAACATCGGCGTTGGCGATGCTGTAGGCAATGCAAAAGCTTTGGAATCTGCAGTTAATGACTTAACAATTATCGCTGGTCAAAAACCTGTAATCACAAAAGCTAAAAAATCCATTGCGAACTTTAAAGTTCGTGAAGGCATGGCGTTGGGTACAAAAGTTACTCTTCGCGGCGAACGCATGTATGAATTCCTTGATAAATTGATCAATGCGGCATTACCTCGTGTACGTGACTTCCGCGGTATCAGCGCAACTGCATTTGATGGCCGTGGTAACTACGCTTTGGGTCTTAAAGAACAGCTCATCTTCCCTGAAATCGAATATGATCAGGTAGAACGCGTTACTGGTATGGATATTATCGTAGTAACAAGTGCTAAAACAGATGAAGAAGCTCGTGAATTGTTGACTCAATTCGGTATGCCTTTTGAAAAATAATAGGAGGAACATATAGATGGCTAAAAAATCTATGATTGAACGCGAAAAGAAACGCGCTAAAATCGTTGAAAAATATGCAGCTAAACGTGCGGCACTAAAAGCAGCAGGTGATTATGAAGGCTTGTCCAAATTACCAGCTAATGCATCCCCAACACGTTTGCACAATCGTTGCAACTTAACTGGTCGTCCTCACGGCTATATGCGTAAATTCGGTATCAGCCGTATTGCGTTCCGTGAATTGGCGTACAAAGGACAAATTCCTGGTGTTAAAAAAGCCAGCTGGTAATATTAGACGAGAGGAGGTTTTTAGATTATGGTAATGACCGATCCTATCGCGGATATGCTTACGCGCATCCGTAATGCAAATGCTGCACTTCATGAAACGGTAAACATTCCTGCATCTAGAATGAAAGCAGCAGTTCTTGATATCCTTTTACAAGAGGGTTTCGTAAAGAACGTTGAAAAAGAAGACAACACTTTAAAAGTAACTTTGAAATATGGTTCCAATAACGAAAAAGTTATTACAGGAATTAAACGTATTTCCAAACCTGGTTTACGTGTTTACGCGAAAAAGGAAGAACTTCCTCGTGTACTTGGTGGTTTGGGTATCGCAGTTATTTCTACATCCAAAGGCGTTATGAGCGACAAACAAGCTCGTAAAGAAGGTCTTGGTGGCGAAGTAATCGCATACGTTTGGTAATAGTAGCAATAGGAGGTAGAAATAATGTCACGTATCGGTAGAATGCCTATCGAGATTCCTGCAGGCGTTACTGTTACATATGATAACCATCATATGAACGTTAAAGGTCCTAAAGGTGAATTATCTCGCGATTTGCATCCAGATATGATTATCACTGTAGAAGGTAACACAATCACAGTAGATCGTCCTTCCGAAGACAAAGCTCATCGTGCCCTTCACGGTTTGACTCGCGCTCTTGTTGCTAATATGGTAACAGGCGTAACAGAAGGATTTACAAAAACTCTTGAAATCAACGGTGTTGGTTACAGAGCGGCTAAACAAGGCAATAAATTGGCTCTTACACTTGGCTTCTCTCACCCAGTAGAGATGGAAGCTCCAGCTGGTATTACAATTGAAGTTCCAGCTCCTAACAAAATCGTTGTGTCTGGTGCAGACAAAGAAGTTGTAGGTGCAGTAGCAGCTGATATCCGTAAATGGAGAAAACCTGAACCTTACAAAGGTAAAGGTATCCGCTATGAAGGCGAAGTTGTTCGTCGTAAAGCTGGTAAAGCTGGTGCAAAAGGTAAATAGTAATATCATCTATATAAATGAAAGGAGTGAATATCTTGCCTCGTAAATCTAGTAGAAACATCGCTCGAGCAAAACGTCATCTTCGTATTCGCCGCCACATTTCTGGTACGGCAACTTGCCCACGTTTAAACGTATATCGCAGCTTGAGCAACATTTACGCTCAAGTTATCGATGACGTAGCAGGTACAACTTTAGTAGCTGCTAGCTCTTTAGATAAAGATTTAAATTTATCCTATGGTGGTAACATTGCCGCTGCTAAAGCTGTTGGTGAAGCAGTTGCTAAAAAAGCTATCGCTAAAGGTATTGATACTGTAGTGTTTGACCGTGGTGGTTATATTTATCATGGTCGCGTAGCAGCACTTGCAGAAGGTGCTCGTGAAGCAGGCTTAAAATTCTAAGAAGGAGGAACTATAGACATGGCGAGAATTGACTACACCAGTCTTGATCTTAAAGAAAGAGTAGTATTTATCAACCGCGTAGCCAAAGTAGTTAAAGGCGGTCGTCGTTTTTCCTTCAGCGCACTTGTAGTTGTTGGTGATGGCAACGGTTATGTAGGCGTTGGCTTAGGTAAAGCTGCGGAAGTACCTGAAGCTATCCGCAAAGGTATCGATGATGCTAAGAAAAATATCGTAAACGTAGCAATTAAAAATGGTACAATCCCTCACACTGTAACAGGTGTATTCGGCGCAGGCCGCGTATTCTTGAAACCAGCTGCTGAAGGTACTGGCGTTATCGCTGGTGGCCCTGTTCGTGCCGTATTGGAATTAGTTGGTGTTCGTAACATCTTGACTAAATCTTTGGGCTCTTCTAACCCTAACAATATGGTTCGTGCTACTATTGAAGGTTTGAAAAATTTGAAACGTGCTAGCGAAGTTGCTGAACTTCGTGGTAAATCCGTTGAAGAAATCTATAACGCGTAATAAGGAGACAAGAAATGGCACAAGTTAAAGTAACATTAACAAGAAGCTTAATCGGTCGTCCTGAAGATCAACGCGCGACAGTTAAAGCTTTGGGCTTGAAAAAAACTAATTCTCAAGTCGTAAAAGAAGTAACACCTCAAATTCAAGGTATGCTTCACAAAGTTAGACATTTAGTAAAAGTTGAAGAAGTTTAATACTGATAAGGAGGTGCACTGAATGAAACTTCATGAATTACAACCAGCTGCTGGTTCCAAAAAGACTCGTACTCGTGTAGGCCGTGGTTTAGGTTCTGGCTTGGGTAAAACATCTGGTCGTGGTCAAAAAGGTCAAAACTCCCGTTCCGGCGGTGGCGTTCGCTCTGGTTTTGAAGGCGGCCAAATGCCTCTTTATCGTCGTTTACCAAAACGTGGTTTTAACAACGTTTTTGCTAAACAATATGCTGAAGTTAACGTAGAACAATTGAACCGTTTTGAAGACGGTGCAACAGTTGATCCAGTAGCTCTTATTAAAGCTGGTATTTTGAAAAACGTACGCGATGGTATCCGCATCTTAGGTAATGGTTCTTTGGAATCTAAAAACCTTACTGTTATCGCTAACGGCTTCACTAAATCTGCTGAAGAAAAAATCACAGCAGCAGGCGGAAAAGTAGAGGTGATCTAGTTTGCTAGATAGCCTCTCGAACATCTTTAAGATTACCGAGTTGCGTAATAAGATTTTATATACGTTGATGATGTTTGCCGTGTTTAGAGCCGGCATTCACATCCCTGTACCAGGTGTAGATGCATCTGTAATTGAATCCTTGTTTACATCCGGTAACCTATTCGGTCTATTAGACTTGTTTGCTGGTGGTGCGCTAAGTAAGTTCTCTATCTTTGCAATGAGTATTACACCTTACATTAATGCTTCCATCATCATGCAACTACTTCAAGCTGTAGTTCCACAGTTTGAAGCGTGGAGTAAAGATGGTGAAGAGGGCCGTAAAAAAATTGCGAAGGTGACTCGTTATGGTACGGTTGTTTTAGGTTTTGTTCAAGCCTTTGGCATGGCATTTGCACTACGTGCGAATTCCGCTCTCGTAAATAATGATATCCTTAGTGTATTTGTTGTCGCAATCATCCTTACTGCAGGCACTTGCCTATTGATGTGGGTTGGCGAACAAATCACAGCATATGGCGTTGGTAATGGTATTTCCCTAATTATCTTTGCTGGTATCGTAGCTCGATTACCAGATGGACTTCAAACCATTTACCAATATATACAAACCGGAACAATCAATATGTTCCAAGCATTCTTATTTGCTGTAATCGCTATTGCAATGATTGCTGTTGTAGTAGCTGTTACACAAGGCCAACGTCGCATTCCGATTCAATATGCAAAACGCGTAGTAGGTCGTAAAATGTACGGAGGTCACTCTACATTCTTGCCGTTGAAAGTCAATCAGGCAGGTGTAATTCCAATTATCTTTGCGTCATCTGTGTTGATGTTCCCTGTAACAATTGCACAATTTATCGACAATGATTTTGTTCATAAATTGGCTGATCTATTCACATGGGGAACGCCGTTACAAACGGCATTGTATGCAATATTGATTTTTATCTTTACGTATTTCTATACTGCAATCTCTATCAACATTACAGATATGGCAGATAATATGAAAAAATACGGTGGTTTTATCCCTGGTATTCGTGCGGGTAAACCTACTGCCGATTATGTGGATAACGTGATGACCAAGATTACATTGGCTGGTGCTGTATTCTTAGCTATCGTCGCTATCATACCGAATTTCCTCGGTACGATTACTGGCGTGCAAGGCGTATACTTTGGTGGTACAGCTCTCTTGATCGTTGTAGGTGTAGCACTTGATACAATGCAACAAATTGAGTCACTTATGGTAACACGCCACTATAAGGGCTTTGTAAAATAGGAGGGAAACAGAATGTATATTTTATTAATGGGACCTCCTGGTGCTGGTAAAGGCACACAGGCAGCTCGACTTATTGAAAAATACGGTATTCCCCAAATTTCAACAGGTGATATGTTCCGCGCTGCGATTAAGAACGAAACACCTCTTGGAGTTGAGGCTAAGAAATATATCGATGCCGGTCAATTGGTACCTGACAGTGTAACTGTTGGTATCGTACGTGATCGCTTGGTTAAAGATGACTGCAAATCTGGATTTATTCTTGATGGATTCCCAAGAACTACAGCGCAAGCTGTGTCCTTGGATGCAATCCTTAAGGAATTAGGAATTTCTTTGGACGCTGTGCTTAACTTAAATGTTCCTTCCGAGGAACTTGTTAAACGTATTAGCGAACGAGCAGTTCTTGAAAATCGTGCTGATGATAACCCTGAAACAGTACAGAAACGTCTAGCTGTGTACGAAGAATCTACTAAACCATTAATTGACTACTATCGCAACAGCGGTTTGTATCAAGAAATCAATGGTTTACAAGATGTAGACGCAGTATTTGCTGACATCATTAAGGCGTTGGAGAAATAATCTATGATTATTTTAAAATCTGCCCATGAAATTGAATGTATCCGCAAGGCAAGCAAGCTTACAGCAGACACGTTGTCCTTGTTAGTAGAAAAGGCTAAACCTGGCATCACGACGCTTGAGTTAGATACAATTGCCGAAGAATATATTCGCAGCCACGGTGGTATACCAAGTTGTAAAGGGTACTATGGGTTCCCTGCTACAATCTGTGCTTCTATCAATGAAGAAGTTGTTCATGGTATTCCGAGCGCTAAGCGTAAGCTTAAAAATGGTGATGTCATCAGTATTGATCTTGTAGCATCAATCGATGGCTATCACGGCGATTCGGCTGTGACGATTCCTATCGGTCACGTCAAACCGGATGTGATGAAATTGTTAAAAGTTACAGAGGAAAGTCTGTTCAAGGGAATCGAACAAGTGAAAGTTGGTAATCATATCGGTGCCATCGGTCACGCTGTTCAAACGTATTGTGAGAAACATGGTTACGGTGTCGTTCGCGACTTCGTTGGTCATGGTTTAGGCCGAGAAATGCATGAAGATCCACAAATTCCAAACTATGGTAGTCCGGAACATGGTCCGATTATGAAACCTGGTATGGTATTGTGTATTGAACCGATGATTACAATGGGTTCTTATAAAGTTCGTGTATTAGGTGATGACTGGACGGCAGTTACCATTGATGGTAAACCGGCTGCTCATTTCGAACATACAGTGGTTGTTACAGAAAACGGCCCTGAAATATTAACCATGCGTGAAGAACCGCGGTTAATTAAATAAACAGGTAACCGGAGGAAAAAATATGTCAAAAGAAGACGTTATTGAGGTGGAAGGTACGGTAGTAGAAGCGTTACCGAATGCTATGTTCCAAGTAGAGTTGGAAAATGGTCATGTGGTATTAGCTCACGTGTCAGGTAAAATGCGTATGAATTTTATCCGTATTCTTCCTGGTGATAAAGTTACTATGGAACTGACACCATATGACTTAAATCGTGGTCGCATCACCTATCGCTTTAAATAAGCATAGGGTCCACAAAGGAGGTACTAATGAAGGTTCAACCATCAGTTAAAAAGATATGCGAAAAATGTAAAATCATTAAACGTAAAGGCCGTGTAATGGTTATTTGCGAAAATCCAAAACATAAACAAAAACAAGGATAATCTGATAGGAGGTGGAGATTTAAATGGCACGTATCGCCGGTGTAGATTTACCTCGTGATAAACGAGTGGAAATTGGTTTAACTTATATTTATGGTATTGGTCCTACTTTGGCAGACGAAATTCTTGCTAAAACTGGTATCAATCCTGACACACGTGTTCGCGATCTTTCTGAAGATGAAGTAGCGAAAATTCGTGAAGTGTTAGATGCTGATTATAAAGTAGAAGGTGACCTTCGTCGTGAAGAAGCACTTAACATTAAACGCTTGATTGAAATCAACTCCTATCGAGGCAAACGTCATCGTATGGGTTTACCACTTCGTGGTCAACGTACTAAAACGAATGCACGTACTCGCAAAGGTCCTAGAAAAGCAATTGCTGGTAAAAAGAAATAAGATAAAGGAGGGATAAAGCGTGGCTAAAAAAGTTGTTAGAACTAAAAGAAAAGAAAAGAAACATATTGAATCCGGTGCGGCTCATATTCGTTCTACATTCAATAACACTATCGTAACTTTGACAGATACAAACGGTAATGCGTTGTCTTGGGCTTCCGCTGGTGGCTTGGGCTTCCGTGGTTCCCGTAAATCCACTCCATTCGCTGCTCAAATGGCTGCTGAACAAGCTGCTAAAGCTGCAATGGAACATGGTCTTCGCACTGTTGAAGTATTTGTAAAAGGTCCTGGATCCGGCCGTGAAGCTGCAATCCGTGCTTTACAAGCTGCAGGTCTTGAAGTTACTTCCATTAAAGACGTAACTCCAATTCCTCACAATGGTTGTCGCCCTCCAAAACGCCGTCGTGTATAATATATAGACGGCCGTTTTGACGGCCGTGCTATAATTAAACTAAGAACGTGTGTTATATAGGAGGATGTTCCTGATGAGCGAAGAAAAGAAACTTAAAATCGAGAAGGTGGACATCGCCGATGGCGGTCGCTATGGTAAATTCGTATGCGAACCATTAGATCGTGGCTATGGTATCACTCTCGGTAATAGCTTGCGCAGAATTTTGCTTTCATCCTTGGATGGGGCAGCTATCACCTCTATCAAAATTGATGGGGTTCTTCATGAATTCTCTACTATTCCTGGTATCCGTGAAGATGTTACGGATATCATCCTTAACTTAAAGCAATTGTGCATTAAGCTTGAAGAAGATGCAGAATGGCCATTGGAAGTTCACTTTGATTTCCAAAAGGATGGTGTATTAACAGCTGCTGATTTGGCTGAACAACTTCCACCAGAAGTAGAAGTATTAAATCCAGAGCTCGTGATTGCGACAATGGATGAAACAGCTCATTTAGTAATGGACGTAGTAATCGAACGTGGTAAGGGCTATGTTCCTTCCACTAAGAATAAAAAGGATACAGATGTTATCGGTTGCATTCCAATCGATTCCATCTTCTCTCCAATTCTTCGTGCTAAATACGAAGTGAGTGATGTTCGCGTAGGTAATGAAATGGACTTTGACAAACTTACATTAGAAGTTTGGACTGACGGTTCCATTACCGCTGCTGATGCAGTGGCAAAATCTGCTGCCATTATGATTGGTTATTTAGGGAACTTCACTAAATTAGCGCACTCTACAAGTGTTGTTGAATTAGACGATCAAAATCTTGAAGGCGATGTAGTTGATCCTACACCTCAAGATGTTCAAGAAGATGACGGCCCAGCTAAGATTTCCATCGATGAATTGGAACTCTCTGTTCGTGCGTACAACTGCTTGAAACGTGCTGGTATCAACACAATTGCAGATTTGCTAGACAAAACCATTGATGACTTAGGAAAAGTTCGCAACTTAGGTAAAAAATCTATCGATGAAATCGCTGAAAAACTCAGCAACCATCCAGGTGGATTTAATCTTAAGCAAAAAGGCGAATAAGGAGGAAGACGAATGTACAGAAAATTAGGCCGCGATAGCTCCGCTCGTAAAGCGTTGTTCCGTAGCATGTTAACATCTTTCTTCCAATATGAGCGTATCGAAACTACTGAAGCTAAAGCGAAAGAACTTCGCTCTTTAGCTGATCAAATGGTAACTTTGGCTAAACGTGGTGATCTTCATGCACGTCGCCAAGTTCTTGCATACCTCATGGATGAAAGCGTAGTAAAAAAATTGTTTGATACAATTGCTCCAAAATATGCAGACCGTCAAGGTGGTTACACTCGTGTAATCAAAACTGGTCTTCGCAAAGGTGACGCTGCACCTTGCGCTATTATCGAGTTAGTTTAATCAAACTCATACGGTGTTGTAACTTCGGTTGCAACACCGTTTTTTTATTGTCAATTTTATGGTACAATCGACTAGTACAAATATCGTTATATAGTAGCAGTTATCGTAGTGCTGGAAGATTAATTGTTAACTTTCACATACAACGAAATTGACTAGAAAGATACGAGGCTATTCATGAAATCAAAGGAAACAATGATTGAGGTCAATCATTTAAGCCATTTATATGTTGATGAAAATGGTAATGACTTGCGTGCTTTGGATGATGTGAATCTTACCATACAACGTGGTGAATTCGTGGCCATTATAGGTACTAATGGTAGTGGTAAAAGCACATTGGCTAAGCATTTTAATGTATTATTACAACCGACAGAGGGCAATGTTACGGTATGTGGTTTTGATACATTAGATGATGAACATATTTGGAATATTCGCCAACATGTAGGCATGGTATTTCAAAATCCAGATAATCAAATTGTAGCGGCCGTGGTAGAAGAGGATGTAGCATTTGGTCCTGAGAATTTGGGTGTACCAAGTGCAGAAATTCGTAAACGTGTGGATGAAGCGTTGGCTGCTGTTAATATGACAGAATATGCGGAGCATGGTCCACATCTATTATCAGGTGGCCAAAAACAACGGGTTGCCATTGCCGGTGTACTTGCGATGAAACCAGATTGTATCGTTCTAGATGAACCTACTGCTATGTTGGATCCAAAAGGGCGTTTAGAGGTTCTTGAAACAATTCATAGACTTAATAAAGAAGAGGGGATTACTATTGTAATCATTACTCATTTTATGGAGGAAGCGGTAACCGCAGACCGTGTCGTGGTTATGAAAAATGGCGTTAAATTACAAGAGGGAACGCCGCGTGAAATCTTTACACAAGTAGATACGCTAAAAGATTTGGGCCTAGATGTACCTGTTGCAGCTGAGGTAGCATCTAAACTTATTCATAAAGGTGTAGATATTCCTAATGACATCATTACAAATGATGAACTTGGTGATGCATTAACGACGTATTATGCGAAGGAGGCACACTAATGGCTATTGTATTAGATAATATTACCTATACCTATGGTGTGGGTACTCCTTTTGAGAAAACAGCGTTGAAGGGAATCTCCATGACCATTGAAAATGGTGAATTTCTTGGTATTATTGGACATACGGGATCCGGTAAATCTACATTCGTACAACATCTTAACGGCCTACTACACCCTACGACGGGGAAGGTAACTGTTAATGGTGTGGATGTAAGTGAAAAAACTGATGAAGCAAAACATATGCGCCATAAGGTGGGCATGGTATTCCAATACCCTGAACATCAATTATTTGAGGAAACCATTGCCGAAGATATTGCATTTGGCCCGAAAAATTTAGGCCTTGATGCAGAAGAGGTAGAACGTCGCGTTCGTGAAGCGATGGCCTTTGTAGGTCTGGATTATGATACCTATGCTGAGCGATCTCCGTTCCATTTATCGGGTGGTCAAATGCGCCGCGTTGCTATAGCTGGTGTAGTGGCGATGGAACCGGATTTCCTTGTACTCGATGAACCTTCGGCAGGCCTTGATCCATTTGGACGAGAAGAAATTTTTGATGAAATTATCAAACTACATAATGAAAAAGATGTAACTGTCATTCTCGTATCTCATAATATGGAAGATATTTCGCGTATGGCGAATCGCTTGATTGTGCTAGATAAGGGTCAAATTGTACTAGATGGCAAACCATTAGATATTTTTAATCATCATCGCGATGTATTGCAACAAGTGGGCGTTGATGTGCCACCCGTATCCGTATTGATTGAATCATTGCGGAAACGAGGCCTTGATATATCAAACGAAGTATTAACTGTAGATGATGCTGTACAAGCTATTCTAGAAGGAGGTCAACATGTTAAATAATATTACAATTGGCCAATTCTTCCCTGGTAACTCGTTGTTACATCGCATGGACCCACGGGCAAAAATTATAGGCACTACCATTTTCGTAGTTGCCATATTCCTAGCCAATACACCATTGGCATACGGTATTGTGGCAGCTTTCACCATAGGAGCCATGCTATTATCTAGATTGCCAATGCGTTTGATGTGGAATGCCATAAAACCACTTTGGATTATCATCGTATTTACCATGGGGATTCATATATTTACAACACCTGGTAATAGCATCATCTCTTATGGCATCATTAATATTACGGATAATGGCCTTGCTATGGGCTTACAAATGGCGGCACGATTAGTGTTCTTAATCTTATTCTCGTCCTTGCTAACCTATACAACATCGCCTATACGGCTCACAGATGGCATTGAACATTTATTAAATCCATTCCGCCGCATTGGTGTGCCTGCTCATGAACTAGCCATGATGATGACCATTGCATTACGTTTTATTCCTACCTTGCTTGATGAGACAGATCGTATTATGAAAGCTCAATCGGCTCGTGGTGCAGATTTTGTAACAGGTTCTATCATTCAACGTGCTAAAAATATGGTACCTCTCTTGGTGCCATTGTTTATCAGCGCATTCCGTCGTGCCGATGAATTGGCTGTCGCTATGGAAGCCCGTTGCTATCGTGGCGGTGTTAATCGTACGCGTATGAAAGAACTCAGCATTACATGGGTTGATTATGTAGGATTGGGAGCTGTGTTTATTGTAACGGCTATTTTATTAATCCTATGGTGGTTAGGCTAATGCGAAACATACGATTAATTGTGGCTTATGATGGGACCGATTTGGCGGGTTACCAGAAACAATCGGCTGATAAGGGAATTACCGTGCAAGGAGCCTTGGAAAAGGCGCTATCAATCATCTGTGCTGAACCGATTCAAATCTATGGTGCATCTCGTACAGATGCGGGCGTACACGCACGTTTTCAAGTCTGTGCATTTCAAACATCCGGGTCTATACCGGTAGAGAATATTCCACGCGCAACGATTGCTCATTTGCCAAAGGATATTGTTGTTACAGAGGCTATTGAGATACCGTTAGACTGGAAACCGCGCAATAATATTTTTGGTAAGGAGTATATTTACTCCATTTATAATCGTGAAATTGCAGATCCTATGGGGCAGCGATATCATTGGCATATTAAGAAACCACTAGATATTGAAGCTATGCGTCAAGCAGGCAAAGCCCTTGAAGGAACACATGATTTTTCTACCTTGAAAGGGGCTAATACGACACCTGTGGATCCGGTGAAAACCATTTATGCTATCGGCATTGTAGAAACGAATGGACGTATCGATATTTCTGTGGTAGGCGATGGATTCTTGTATCATATGGTTCGAAATATAGCTGGTTTATTAGTTGATGTCGGTCTTGGACGAAAGTCAGTGTCTCGAATTCCTGAGCTATTAGCTGCAAAGGACCGTAAACGAATTGGAAAAACGGCACCGGCTCAAGGACTTGTTCTGGAAGAAATTTTCTTTACAGCCGATAGACTACATACGGTAATAGAACGTATTAAAGAAGAATAATTATGAAATGTTACATTGTAAAAGAGTTACTATACATGTTACAATTGCACTATGAGACAGGTTTATTACTTAGCTGTAATTTATATACATAGGGTAGACTCTTGTCAGCATTGTAATTGTATCCTAAGGAGGGTGAATCTCTTGCAAAAACGTAAAGATTTTATCTGGAAAATGGGTGGACAACAAGGTGAAGGTATCGAGAGCTGTGGCGAAATCATGGCTACAATCCTTGCAAAAGAAGGATATTCTCTATACAGTCAACGTTTGTTTGCATCCCGTATCAAAGGTGGTCATACTACCTTCGCATTGCGCGTTGCATTGGAACAAGTTATGTCCATTGGTGAAGGCGTAGACTTCTTGCTTTCTCTTGACCAAGAAACTGTTGATATGCACGGTGGTGAAGTGCGTGATGGTGGTTATATCATCTGCGATAGTAAAGTAAAACCAGATTTTTCTAAATTTGAAGGTTCCAAAGTTAACTGCTTATCCTTGCCAATCTCTGAAACGGCAATGAAACAAGGTTCCTTGTTGATGCGTAATATCGTAGCACTTGGTATGTCCGTAGCACTTCTTGGTTTTGACACTAAGATGTTTAAAGATGCAATCGCTGCAAAATTTGCGAAAAAATCCCAAGAAATCGTGGATAAAAACTTGGCAGCTTTTGATGATGGTCATAGCCTTGTAATGGAAAAATTAGGCGATGTAGAAATCGATACATTGCCTGCTCCTGGCAAGAAAGATCAAATGTTCTTACTAGGTAATGAAGCATGTGCTCTTGGTGCTATTGCAGCAGGTTCCCGTTTCATGGCATCCTATCCTATTACTCCTGCATCTGAAGTAATGGAATACATGATTAAAAACATGGATAAATTAGGTGCTACTATCGTTCAAACAGAAGATGAAATCGCAGCTTGTATGACTGCTATGGGCGGTGTATACGCAGGTGTTCGTGGTTTCACATGTACTTCTGGCCCTGGTTTATCCTTGATGGCAGAATCCTTGTCTATGGCATCCATGGCAGAACTTCCTATGGTTGTTATCGATGTACAACGTTCTGGCCCATCTACAGGTATGGCTACAAAGGTAGAACAATCCGATATTGATGCGGCTTGCTATAACGCACATGGTGATTATGCAGGTATCGTTATTTCTCCAACATCCATCGAAGAATGTTTCTACGAAATTCAAAAAGCGTTCAACTTGGCAGAAATGTATCAATGCCCAGTTATCTTCATGCCGGACTTACAACAAGGTTTGAATAAACAATCCGTTCCTACATTCGACTTGAACCGTGTACCTATTAACCGCGGTAAAATGATGAAGGAAGCTGACCTTCCTGAATTGGAACAACCTAAATATTTCAAACGCTTTGAATTGACAGAAGATGGTATTTCTCCTCGTACAATTCCTGGTATGAAAAATGGTTTATTCCTTTCTACAGGTCTTGAACATAATGAAGAAGGTAAACCAGCAGAAGCGCCTACAATGCACGTAGCGCAAACTGATAAACGTTTCCGCAAATTGGAAACTGTAGCTGATAACTATGAACCATTCTTGAATAACGCTAAATACGATGAAGCTGATGTACTCGTTGTAGGTATGGCTTCTAGCCGCGGCGCTATCGAAGAAGCAGTTGCTGAATTCGATCAAGAAGGCGTTAAAGTTAACCACTTACAATTGCGCTTGATTAAACCATTCCCAGCAAAACAATTACAACCATTCATGGATGCTGCGAAAAAAGTGGTTATCGTTGAGCACAATGCAACAGGTCAATTGACTAACTTATTTAAAATCAACATGCATAAGAAATCTAAAATTTCTAGCTGCTTGAAATATGATGGTAATCCATTCACAAAATCATATGTGAAAAATGCAATTAAGGAGGTCCTATAATATGACAACAGCTAAAGATTACAGAAATGATATTCGCCCTAACTGGTGCCCTGGTTGTGGTCATTATGGGGTACAAGCTGCCATTACTGATGCAGTAGTAGCAAAAAATATTCCACCTGAAAAATTAGCAGTTATCTCTGGTATCGGTTGTTCTAGCCGTATCGGTGGTTATTTCTATGCATATGGTGCACATACAACTCATGGTCGTGCACTTCCATACGCTCAAGGCGTCAAACTTGCTAACCAAGACTTAGAAGTTATCGCTTGTTCCGGTGATGGTGATGCATTCGCTATCGGCATGGGTCATACAATTCATGCTTTCAAACGTAATGTAAACATGACATATATCGTTATGGATAACCATGTTTACGGTTTGACTAAAGGTCAAGCATCCCCTCGTTCCGATATCGGTTTTGTTACAAAAACAACACCTCGTGGGGCATTTGAAACACCATTGTCCGTTTGTGAAACTGCCATCGCTGCAGGCGCTACATTTGTAGCACAAGGTTATATGATTAACCGTGCAGAATTGGTTGATTTGATTCAACAAGCTATGGACCATGAAGGTTTCTCCTTCATCAACGTATTTAGCCCATGTGTTACATACAACAAACACAATAGCTATGACTGGTTCAAAGAACATTTGACTAGCTTGCCAGAAGGATATGATCCAACAGACCGTGCGACTGCACTTAAAACATTAGGTGAAACACAAGGTTTGGTTACTGGTCTTATCTATCAAGATACGACTAAACCTTCCTTTGAAAAAGCTATGGCCGCTGTTAATGGTGGTCCACATCCACGTCCATTGACTGAAGATGTTGTAAAACCTGATCAAGCATTATTTGATAGCCTCTGCAATCAATTTAAATAATTTTAATTTAACATATATCATGTTATGATATATTCCCCTCTTTACTGACAATTATGTAAAGAGGGGATTTTCATTTTATTACTTTTCGGTTAGTGATAATTACTTTACGGAGTTTTTCTTAACTGATATACTAATTTTAATTTAAGTTATTTATAATTAAACATAGGTATAGTACCTGCTAGACGTATTTTAACTATTACAGCCATAAGATAGAGGGGTAGAGTAACGTGTCGAATGAATATAATGAAGCATTACTAGAACCACTAAAGTATTACAGAGAAAGTCTTAAGGATACATTCCAAGGTATTACAGAAGATTATTTTCAAGATTTGGTAAATCAATCACAGGTTGATATTAATAAAAATAAAGACTTAATCGATAAGTATACGAATGTTTCGGAGAATCGAAATCAGTCTAACAGTACATATAAACGGTTTGGTATTGTACGAATTATCGATTCCATTGTGGGCATAGGCGCACTTATTTATGGTGTGTATCAGTTTTCACAACCGCAAATGGATATTCTATCCATCGTTATATGTATCGCTATTATAGCCTTATGCATAGGGCTGTATGTATATTGGATTCGACCTAATCGTAAGAGCCTCGAAGAGAAACTGAATGATTTAGATGCAACGCTAAGTCAAATGCGTGACGAAGGGTACGAAATGATGCAACCGTTGAATGAGTTGTTTCATAGTGAGATGACCGCAGAACTCATCAAAAAGTCGATTCCCTTTATCCATCTAGATTCCAATTTTAATATGGAGCGTTATGAACAGCTCGTTAAAGATTATGGCTTTTTAGAAAAAGATGATGTAAATCGCTCTACATTGGATATTACTTCCGGAGATATTTTAGGAAATCCTTTTGTGTTTATTAAGCGTATTATCCATTGGATTGATGATTATACATATGAAGGTACTCGTGAGGTCGTCTATACAGAGGAATATATAGATTCTGATGGCAATACAAAAACTAGAGATGTAAGTGAAACACTTCGTGCCACGTTAAAACGACCTGGTCCATATTATGCGGATAGAATATCCTTGGTATATGGTAATCATGCAGCACCGAATTTAATATTCCATAGAAGACCACCAGAAAAAGGTTTATTTAATTTTGGAGGTGCGAAGATTCAACTGGCAAAACGCATTGCAGGGCTTAGAAAGAAAAGTGAAGATGCCTTAGAAGATGGTGGAAACTTTCAGGCCTTGGCAAATGAAGAGTTCGATGCACAATTTAATGCATTAGACCGAAATAATGAGGTCGAGTTCCGCGTGTTATTCACCCCATTAGCACAAAGTAATTACAAAGATATTTTTGAGAATTCTCCCTATGGTGATGACTTTGTTTTCAATAAACAATGTAAAATCAATGAAATTTTAACTGATAACTCTATGGATTGGAATTTCGATACCGTACCATCACAATACTATGATTTCTCCTTTGAAAAGATTAAAGAGAAATTCATTAATTTTAACTGTAGCTATTTTGAGCATATGTATTTTTCATTTTTGCCAGTCTTAGCAATTCCTGTATATCAACAAATGGCTTCTACTGATTATATTTATAAGAAATCTTACGATTTTAAATATAATGATTACATTACAGAAATGCTCGCGAATAAGATGAACCTTGGGTTATTTATTCCTCCTGATGCAACGCAGAGAAGTAATGTAAAAACATTGCTAAAAACGAGTCACTATAAAAAAGAGGCAGATTCGGAAATTATTAAGGTAGATGCTTATTCGTATAGGACTATTGAGCATGTGGATGAGGTTCCTGTTACAGCAGGTAATGGTAGAACCTATTATGTACCAGTTAAGTGGAATGAGTATGTGCCGGTTACAAAGCATGAACTTATTGAAGTAGCAGAAGTAGATACAGTTGACGATGACTTCAAGCGTGTTAAAGAATTGAATCATTACCAACGATCCGAAAATAACAAAAATGGTTCCTTTGCCTATGGACATTTTATGGTAGGGAAACTCTATAAAGATAATCAGTCTCTCGTAGACTTATTACATACGATTTATGAACAAAATGGAGGTAAGTAAAATGGCTAATCAACTTGACGAAATGAATCCTGAGATTATGTCTCAAGGCAGAGATGTACATGTTATTGCTAAGGTGATTCCTGTAGAAACAAGTGGTTTTGAAAAACTGATTCCCACCATCCTTATGGCTATCGGTGTAATTGCCATCGTTTTAGGGATAGTGATAGACAAGTACCTCATATCTGTTATAGGTGTGGTTGTACTTGTTTATCCTTGGTGGAGATTAAAACAAATTAGTTCCGAATTTAATATGATGGAACAACGAATTCAAAATGCAGCATCCGAAATTGATAACTATATGGAACAACGAGTTGTCATTCTTTCTAATGCGGCTAAACTCGTAGAAAAATCTATTGAAGTAGATAAAGATATTCTTGTAGATATTGCAAAATATAGAAGTGGTAATTTTAGTGAAGAATCTAGAAGTGATGTAAATGCTCAGCTTAATAAAGCGACGAGAGCATTAAATGTAGCTATAGAAAATTATCCAGAATTGCAAAGCCAAGATACAATTCGCGATGCAATGCAACAAAATTCATATTTGCAAAAAGAAATTACTGCAGCTAGAACGTTGTATAATGATGCGGTAAATACTTGGAATCGAGAAATATTCGATTTCCCATTCAAAAAAATTGTAGCTGCTAAGGAAGGTAGAACCACAAGAATTCCATTCATAGCAGATCAAGAAACTAAAGAAAAGGCAAAAGGTGTTTTCTTTTAGTTCATAACATTTGGTAGTCATAAAAAGGGGATACTATGAAAACATATGAAAAAGGCATTAGCTTGTCTATTTGGACCTTAAGCTGGCCTATATTTATCGAAGTATTCCTGCAAATGCTCGTCGGCAATATCGACCAACTGATGATGAGTCATTACTCGCCACAGGCGGTAGCCGCTGTAGCTAATGCAAATCAGATTTTAAATATTTTTATCATGCTCATCGTAGTTATGAGCACGGCTACAACTATATTAATTGCTCAATACTTGGGCGCTCGCAATCAGTCGAAGTTATCAGAGGTTTGTACCGTTAGTTTAGTGCTAAACTTTGCATTCTCCTCTGTGGCAGCGGTGTTTTTTATTACTTGTCATGAATGGATTTTTACATGGCTTGGCATACCACCAGAAACGATGGGGGATACATCGCTGTATACGACCATTGTAGCAGCGGGATTACCAATACAGGCCATGTACTATGCATTGGTTGCCGTATTTAGAGGCCATTCATTGACGCGTATCACCATGTATGTGGCACTCGTTATGAATATTATCCATGTAGGAACAAACTATATCCTAATCTTCGGGCATGGCCCGATACCGAGTCTTGGCGTACTCGGTGTATCTATTTCTACGTGGCTTTCAAAGGTTATTGGCCTTCTTATCATCGTATATCTGTTCAAGACCTTGTTGCAATTGAGGGTTAGTACGTCTTATTTAAGACCCTTTCCTTGGCATACGGTTAAATCCTTGCTCCATATTAGCGTGCCATCCGGCGGCGAAACATTGAGCTATCAATTATCGCAAACGACGATTATGAAGATGGTCAACATTCTAGGGTTAACTGTGATTAATACGAAGGTTTATGTATATGTCATCGCTATGTTGTGTTATGTGTATACCATAGCCTTATCGAATGCATCGCAAGTTATCGTAGGATTCTTGATGGGCGCTAAACGGCAAGATGAGGTGACAAATCGCGTATGGCATTCTATGTTTTTAGCTATCGCTATCAATGTAGGATTGGCAACGTTCTTTTATATAACAAGTGATACGGTTTTATCTGTATTTACAACGGATCCTGAGATTTTATCCTTAGCCCATAATGTACTCTTGGTTGAAATCTTCCTTGAACTAGGACGGGCTGTAAATATCGTTATGGTCGGTTGTTTACAGGCTGCAGGTGATATTCGTACCCCAATGCTCGTTGGTATCTTTGGCATGTGGTTATGTGCTGTGCCATTATCGTACCTATTGGGTATTTATTGGGGATGGGGCCTTGTAGGCATATGGATTGCTATGGCTGCTGATGAGATTTTACGTGGTGTATTGTTTATCTATCGCTGGTATAGCGGAAAATGGAAAGAAAAACGCCTTATTGAGGTGTAGTGGTATAGTTTGTTTGTGTTTCTATATTGGAGATATAGGAACGTTTGTGAAAGTAGGTTTATATGAGTAAAACCGTAGGTATAATTGGATTAGGTTTGTTGGGTGGTTCGTTGGCAAAGGCTTTGAAAGCCTATACAGATTATGATGTAGTAGGGTATGCACGCCGACAAGAGGTATGTGATGCAGCATTACAAGATGGGGTAGTATCCCAAGCTTGGACCGAGGTAGAGCCACTCATTGAGCACTCGGATATCGTAGTGTTTTCGTTGCCGCCAGATACTAATGCTCGACTTTTTACAGAGGTGGCACATCTGTTTAAACCAGGTCAGGTGGTAACAGATGTATCCAGTGCAAAGGAACATTTTGTACGCGCCGTGTATGAATCTATTCCAAAGGGGACCTTTTTTGTATCTGTTCATCCTATGGCGGGATCTGAAAAGGGCGGCTATGAAGTATCTCATAAAAACCTGTTTAAAGGCATGGGGTGGATTGTCTTAGAGGATAAGGCATCTGATGTGTATAATGCAGAGGTGGCCAAAGAATTGGCTGATATGGGGCGCGCCGTTGGTTCTCGTATCGAATTTGTCGATGTATATGCTCATGATGCGTATTTAGCGATGGTTAGCCATATGCCACATCTGATGGCAGCTATGTTAACTCAAGTATCTGGTGGCGATGAGCTCGGTGAATTGCGTATGCGCTTATCCGCAGGTGGATTCCGTGATTGTACGCGTGTAGCTGGTGGTTTACCATCCATGTGGCGTGAAATCATTTATGGTAATCGCCATAATGTATTAGAAGGCTTATCTAAAATGGAAGATGAAATTCGTCGGGTAAAAGAAATACTTTCACAAGAAGACGAAGGTCAAGCCTTAGAAGACTATTTAACTAGAAGCCGAGCCGTTCGAAATAAATTACCGTACTTAACGGGACAAATTAAGAATAATTAAGAGGAGTTGTTATGGGGTTACTACAAGAAACCTGCGACGCAATTCACAGTCGTAGTAAAGAGATTGAACAACATATTATTAAGAATTGGAATGATGCGTCAGATATTAAGCAATATGGACGTCTCGTCAATATGGTGGCTCAATATGGGGCGGCTACAAATCAAGAGAATGTGACAATTCCAAAACCTTGCATGATCATTGCCTCTGCCGATCACGGTGTGGCCGATATGGGGGTTAGTGCCTATCCAAAGGAAACGACTGTTGGTATGACGCAAAATTACTTAATTCCCAAAGGGGCTGGTGCCAATTCCTTAGCCAATTATTGTGGTGCTACAATGGAAGTCATTGACATGGGCATTGATGCGGATATGAGTTGGGTACCTGGACTGCGTTCTCACAAATTGGGGATGGGGACAAAGAATTTTGTAGAAGAACCGGCCATGACGCGTGAACAAGCAATCGAAGGTATTGAAACGGGCATTAAATTGGTTCAAGAAAAGATGTCTGACGGATATAATGTGTTTCTTGTAGGTGAAATGGGTATTTCCAACACGACAGCTAGTGCACTTATGACGGCCAAGTTTGCGGGCCTCACTGCAGAAGAGGCAACGGGGCGAGGTACGAATATTTCAGATGAGCGCCTTAAATTAAAACAACGCATCGTTCATGATGTATTGGTTAAATATAAGGATATCCCAAAGGATGATGCCATTGGTATTTTGGCTGCCGTAGGGGGCTTTGAATTTACATGTATTGTAGGTGTTATTTTGGGGGCAGCTGCTCATCATGGTATGGTCATCATCGATGGCTTTAATACATCTGCTTGTGCACTGGTGGCTAAAACATTGGTTCCCGCCTCCATGGATTACGTTATGGCCTCTCATTTATCTGCAGAAAAAGCGGCTAAATCTTCATTGCAAAATCTTGGATTAGAAGCCTATGTGGACTTAGGTCTTTGCTTAGGAGAAGCCTCTGGTGGTTCCGTTCAAATGGGGATGCTTGACCTTGCAGTTCATATGTATAAGTCTGTCACAGGAGGTAAGGCATGAGAGCTTTTAACATTCAACCATTAGATACGAAAGCGATGGAAACATGCCGGTATCGCATTGATAATTTAACCAAACCTATTTATAGCCTGGCTATGCTCGAAACGATAGCTGAACGATTTGCAGGCGTATTGGCGAATCCTAAACCAAATCATTTAAAATATGGTGTTCTTATTGTAGGAGCAGACCATCTTGTGGACGGTCCTCAAAATGTTGAACATGGGCATACTAGTTTAAATGCAATAAAACGATTTAATGAAGGCATGAGTGCTACGCAAGGGGCGGCATTTAAATTACAAGCACCGGTTTACGTTGTTAATATTGGCTTAGAACAAGATACAAATCATTTGGCAAATATTGATTCTCGAGTTATTCGTAATGGGTCCCACTTCTTTGGCGTAGAACCTTCTATTAGTCATGATGAATTGGAACAGGCTCTTGAAATGGGCTTTGGTTATGCGGATACATTGCATGAAGCAGGCCTACAAGTGGTGGCCTTAGGTAATATAGGTGAACGCACATTCCTTGATGCGTTGGTTACGACCGCTACCATTACAGGCGCATCGTACGAGACTTTATTGACAGAATCTGATAATGGACCTACCATTGCACAGCGTGCTACACACATCCATTCGTTTGTGGATCCATTTGATATTGCTGTAGATGATTGGTCTGTTTTATCTGAAAGCGACCGCCGCACTGCTGTATTGCGTTTGCTTCATGTAGTAGGTGGCCTCGATATTGCTTTTTTAACAGGCTTTATCTTAGGTGCTGCTAGCCATCGTATGGCTGTGGTATACGATAATGCACTAACTGGTGCTGCTGTACTCGCAGCAGTGACGATGGAACCATTGGTGAAAGACTATGTTTTCTCATCCGCTGTTTACGATGATCCTATTCATAAGGAACAATGTCGTTTTTTAGATGTAAAACCTCCATTACATTATGATTTACAAATCGATGAAGGCTTAGGCTCTACAATGGGGCTATCTATCGTAGATGCATCTATGCATATGTTAAATGACATGAAAACATTCGTAGAAGCAGAGGTTCGTGCCGCTGAGGATGGTGCCGGTAAAGGTAGACAAGAAGATATTAAATAATGATAGAGAGGACTTCATGATATATAGTTCCTTTACTTAAGAAATAGTAATGGAACTATATATTTGAAAGTCCTCTTTTATATGTTTGTTGTAAATTACGTAGATTTGTATCATATAGATTTCGTATTATTTTTATAGGAAATTCATTGAAAAACCATTGACACTATATGTGTAAATTGATATTATTATAAGGCAGTCAGAACTGACCTGGTTTAGTTCTTGACTAACAGAAGGTAATTATGATATAGTAATTATCGGTTCTGTATGCGGGAATAGCTCAGCGGTAGAGCACCGCCTTGCCAAGGCGGGGGTCGCGAGTTCGAATCTCGTTTCCCGCTCCATACATTCCTCGATAGCTCAGTTGGTAGAGCAATCGGCTGTTAACCGATCGGTCGTAGGTTCGAGTCCTACTCGGGGAGCCATTCATGACTCACTAGCTCAGTTGGCAGAGCACCTGACTTTTAATCAGGGTGTCCCGCGTTCGAGTCGCGGGTGAGTCACCAACTTTGGCCCGTTGGTCAAGCGGTTAAGACACCGCCCTTTCACGGCGGTATCCCGGGTTCGATTCCCGGACGGGTCACCAATATGGACGATTAGCTCAGCTGGGAGAGCGCCTGCCTTACAAGCAGGATGTCGGCAGTTCGATCCTGTCATCGTCCACCATATGCGGGAATAGCTCAGCGGTAGAGCACCGCCTTGCCAAGGCGGGGGTCGCGAGTTCGAATCTCGTTTCCCGCTCCACTAATGTTCCTCGATAGCTCAGTCGGTAGAGCAATCGGCTGTTAACCGATCGGTCGTAGGTTCGAGTCCTACTCGGGGAGCCAATTTCATATCATGGCCCGTTGGTCAAGCGGTTAAGACACCGCCCTTTCACGGCGGTATCCCGGGTTCGATTCCCGGACGGGTCACCACATGGACGATTAGCTCAGCTGGGAGAGCGCCTGCCTTACAAGCAGGATGTCGGCAGTTCGATCCTGTCATCGTCCACCACGCTAAAGCAGTTATCTTCGGATAACTGCTTTTTTGTGTTATGAACACCGGCGTGTGCAGTACAAATACAAAAAGCGACACTATGTGTCGCTTTCAGAATGGTTATTATAATTATTGTATATTGATTTATCTCGGTGCATACATGATGATATATACGCCTAAAAGGCAAACTAGACCGCCGATGATATCATAGATGTCGGGACGTAATCCATCGATAAGCCAACCCCATAGAATGGAGAGGGCGATAAATACGCCACCGTATGCAGCGTAGACCTTGCCGAAGCTGGCCTCTGGTTGAAATGTAGGGATGATGCCATATAAAAATAGGATGATGGCACCAGCCAGTAAATATACAGGGCTTTTATCATCGCGCATATAGAGCCATACTAAATAACCGCCACCGATTTCGGCTAAGCCCGCTAAGATAAAAAAGAAAATAGATAAGAGCATAATAACCTCGCTCTTATAATTTAGCAGGGGATTCCTGATGGACATAGTCCATAAATGTATGCATCGTTTCCGTTTTTGAATTATTTTTCTTGTATGCGAAACATACTTGTAACTTAAATGGTTTTTCTAATGGTAAATAGCCAGTAGTGATGTTGAGGGCATCGAGGATTTGACGTGCTACGATGCAACCAGATTCATTCTTACCGCAATAATCAATCATTGTGTATGGATTAGATAAGCGGCTACCGCGGATGTGTAGATTTTGTTGACCATTACCTACATATGCTTTTAATGTACGGTACATAAAATATTTAGGTGGATACATTAAAAGTGGGAATTGTTGAATTGATTTTAAAGTCGCTTCCTTAACTTGATTGATTAATTTAGGCGCATAATATACAAATTCATCTTCCCGTAGCGCTTTTGATTCATATAAGGACATGTCCTTATTATTTGGTAAATAGAGAAGAGCAATATCGATACGATTTTCTCGTAAATCGAGCAATAACTCTTCTTCTTCCATATCGTAAATAGATACAGAAAATTCAGGATGGTTTTCAAAGAAATGCGATACATATCCATTGAGGCGAATGTCGCCGAGGCTACGAAGAACGCCGATGTTTAGGATTGGGCGTTCAACCTTGCTAGCTAAACGGATGGATTGTATGGCTCTCTCCAATGTATCCAATACAAGTTCTGCTTCCGGCAAAAATAGTTCCCCTTCTGGTGTCAAACGACTACCGCGGGTGGAGCGAGAAATTAATTTAACGCCTACAAGACGTTCTAATTTTTTCATTTGCGCACTGAAAGCAGATTGGGTGATATTCATCGTTTGTGCTGCTAGTGTAAAGCTACCTGTTTTATTATATGTAATAAAACTTTGTAGCTCTTGCATGGTTGGTAATTCTTTCATTTCGGTACTCCGATTATATTAAAAACCTCACATTACTACTTATTACCTATATTAATTGTATTGTAGCACACTATAAGTATTTTTTCATCTAAATCTATAAAAGGCGATGAATTAATTAGAATAGATATAGAGCGGTTCTTTTATAAGAAATTTCGTTTGTAATACACTGATAGGTGAGTAAAATTAATGATAAATAGTATGGTGAAAGAATACATTTGGCACATGCAGTTTATGGGTAGAACTAATTGACATAGGGTCATAAGTAATGATATTATTACTAGGTACCTTTATGTCATGGTACAAGTATATATTAATTTATGAGGTGATAATCACATGGCAACGAGAAGAGAGGCTCGATTCAAACTTTGTCGTCGCTTTGGTGTGAACGTATTCGGTCACGCAAAAGCCTTGAATCGCGTCAAAAAAGACCAACGTCAGAAAAAAATGTCTGAGTATGGCACACAATTATTAGAAAAACAAAAAGTTAAAGCTTACTACAACTTGCTAGAACGCCAGTTCGTACGCTATTATGATAAAGCGAAAAAAATGCAAGGTGTTACAGGTGAAAACATGTTGATCCTTTTGGAACAACGTCTTGATAACCTTGTATATCGCATCGGCTTCGGTAACTCCATTCGTCAAGCACGTCAAATGGTAAACCATGGCCACATTTTGGTAAATGGTCGTCGTGTAGACATTCCATCCTACTCCTGCAAACCAGGTGACGTTATTGAACTTCGTGAAGCTTCCCGCGACAACGAAATGTTCAAAACTAATTTCCAAGAGCTTCGTTCTTTCGAACTTCCTTACATTGAAAAAGACTTAGAAGGCTTCAAAGGCACTTTCACTCGTCTTCCTCAACGTGAAGAACTTCCTATCGAAGTTAACGAAACACTTATCGTCGAATTGTACTCCAAATAATTTGGCGCTATTGCCCGCAGTGCTATGCACTGCGGGTATTTTTGTATATGTTGTATTATATTATTTTTAAGAGGGTTGGTTATGATATTATCAAGATTGAAAAAATGGGGGTTATGTACTGGTTTATTAGTGTCCTTTGCTGCAACTACGGTAATGGCTGAAACTGTTACCATTAATAATGCTACAGTAATGGACGTTAAATCGTATATTTTAGCTAATCGCGAGTTGAGGCACCCAAATTCAACCGTTAGTCTTATTCCTAATCATGGTAGCTCATTTCAAATGGGCAGTAGTAGCTATGAAACGATTGTTTTTAAGTCAACTAAAAAACTAAGAGTTGGATTATTTGGTGAAGATTCAGTTAAGACAAATCGGGATACATATTTTTCTATATCTACACCATTAAATCGTGTAGGTGTGAAAGTATCTTATTTTGAAAGTACTGAGCTATATAATCCTAATAAAGGTAAGTTTGATGATCAAATAACTAGTACTAATGAATCAGAGGCAATCATTTTAAATAAAATCAAACTTCACTTTGATGGCGGTTATACAAATGGATACACCTTGAGTCGTGAAAAAGGCAAGAAGGGCTATCAGATAGAAAAAATTAATCCCCATGGTCCTGCTGAAAAAGCGGGATTAAAAATAGGAGATGTAGTTGTAAAGATTAATGGACAAAAAGTTAACTTTGAAAAAGACCTTAATACTTTTAATATCTCAAATGATATTGGTAAGAAAGAAACTGAGACTGTAACTATAATTACTGATAGTGGCTTAGAAAAAGATATAGTCATAGAGACCGCTTATTGGAATCCTCAAACAGGCATGTTTGAATAAAAGTGGATATATATAAGCTTTATAAAAACTAAATTTGTAAGAGTATAATGCATTTGTGACAAGTAAATAAAAATGAGAAGGAACTCTGTTACAATGAAGTTGCACGTCGTTATCATACTAGTAGACAACAAGTACAACGTTGGGTAAAGCATTTCGAAGGGACTATCGATTCACTTCGATTGTATAGTAGTAAATATAACAGAGTACTTTATGAATCCTGAGGTATAAGTATTTGTCACAAATGTTTGATTACTCTAGGAAATTAAAATATTTTAATAAAACAAAACTATTTACAAAAAAAACTTTAACTATGTTATTCTGTTGATAGAAAAAATTATGATTTAATCATGATTGGTGTTGTTAGAGTATGTATTTAGGAGAGTTTTGTGAAGATAAAACGCTTAGTTCTTCTTAGCCTAGGTGTATTGGGTGCATCTATGCCTTTTGAGGCATATGCAGAGAATCCGATTATGCCTATGGCACAGCAAGAACAATTACAACAAGACCGAGAAGTTCAACAGGAACGGAACCTTCGCTTAGATACTGAGCGCGTTGAAACCGTTGTTAGCAAACCGGCACCTATAGACGTACCTTCAGATCAGAATGGTGCGTCTTTTTTTATTCATCATATTCAGTTAGATGGTGTACCTAAGGAATTTACGTTCTTACATAAGATTGCACGTAAAAATGAGCAAAGAATAGTAACAGTAGCAGATATTACTAATATACGTAATTCCCTTCAACGTAAGTTGCTAGATAGAGGTTTCGTTACCTCACAAGTATATATTCCTGAACAAAATGTAAATTCTGGCACGTTGCAGTTTATGGTTCTACCGGGACGAGTGGAAGATGTGAGATATAGTGATTCTTCGGCTCACGGCCCTTGGCGAACGGCATTTCCTGTGCATCCAGGAGATATTCTTAATATCCGAGATGTAGAACAAGGCTTGGAGCAGATGAAACGTGTATCATCTCAATCGGTAACAATGCAGCTACTTCCAGGTACATCTGTTGGTACTTCTATTATAGAGCTATCGATTAAACAAGAGAAACCAGTACACGGATCAATTAGTATCGATAATAGTGGTCTTGAATCAACAGGTGTATATCAAGGTAGCTTTACTGCATCGTTAGACCAAGCTTTTAGAGCTAATGATACGTTAACCATGTCATTGTCAGGTGATTTAAGCGGTGCAGGCAGTATAAAAGGAACTCGCGCAGCCAGTCTTAATTATGTGATACCACATGGTAAAGATACGTTTAGTGTTAGTTTTTCCAAATCAAGATACCATCAAACTATTCAATCTAATCCCTATGATTTCACATATAGTGGTAAGTCCAGTACTATCAAGGCAAAATGGAATCATGTTTGGTCACGTACACAACGTGAAAAACGGGCATTTGATATTTCTATTAGCACACGGCATAATCATCGCTTTATCAATGATATGGAACTACCTGTGCAAGCATTACGTACCACTTCAATGGAGCTTGGTGTTTCCAATCGTACATATATTGGAAATGCTACGTTATACTCTCGTTTAGGATTCCAGTGGGGGATAGGCGCACTTGGCGCACAGGCTGAACATAAGGCCTCTGTTGCTATGGGTGGGCCTACCTCAAGATATCATATGTGGCTTGTAGATGTAGATTATCGAAAACCATTTATTATGGGCCATCGACCAGCATCCTTCACCTCTTCATTCCATGGACAATGGGTACAAGGCGGTAAGAGAGTGTATAGTGTAGATACTATCAATATTGGTAACCGATATAGTATCTATGGCTTCGATGGCGAATATACACTTATGGGCGATAGTGGTTGGTATGTACGTAATGAAGTATCATCTGTTATTCCTCGCCTTAATACGGAAGTATATTTTGGCATTGATGTAGGGGCTGTATATGGTAAAAGTACGGAATCATTAGTTGGAAAAAGTATTGCTGGTACAGCATTAGGTATACGTGGTAACTATGCATCAGGGCTCATGGTCGATGCATTTGTAAGTACCCCTTTATATAAACCGCAAGGATTTCATACGAAAAAGTTTTATAGCGGATTTACTATAGGGTATAGATTCTAATCTCTATATAATTATGACTATATATGTGTTGAGCTAGCATGTGTTGAGCTAGTATTTATATAATTGGAGAGTTGTATGTGTAAAACAAATCAAGAACGACGTAGGCTAGGACGAAAGATACTGTCTTGGCTCACTTTTGGTATATTTGTCGCCTCTCAATCGTTGGTATTGGCGGCACCGATTATACCGGATAATAATGCTGCTATTACTGAACGACCATTAGTTCAGGAAACAGCTAATCACATTCCATTGGTTAATATTACGGCACCTACTAATGGTGGCGTCTCTATGAATAAGTATGACCAATTTAATGTTGAGAAACAGGGTGCTATTCTAAATAACTCATATGTAACGAGTAAAACGGAACTTGCTGGTTATGTGCAAGGTAATAGTAACATGGTGAATGGTACTGCAAAGGTCATCGTAAACCAAGTTACATCAGATGCACCAACATCTATGAGTGGCTATTTAGAAGTAGCGGGGCAAAAAGCCTCCGTTGTGGTTGCTAACCCTAATGGCATTACAGTTAATGGTGGGGGCTTCCTTAATACAGATCATGCTGTGTTAACTACAGGTAAACCAGAATTAGATGATGCTGGAAATTTACAACATTACCGCGTAGAACAAGGAAATGTTTCTATTGAAGGTAAAGGCCTTGATGGGAAACGTGCAGATTCTGTGTCTATCTTGGCACGAACTATTGATGTAAATGCAGGTGTTTGGGCAAAAACACTTAATACTCGTACAGGACAAAATCACATTGATGCTAACAACTTAAAGGCTACAGCTTTAGAGGCTTCAACTGTTGAAACAAAACCAACGATTGGTTTGGATGTAGCAGCAGTAGGTGGGATGTACGCGAATCATATTACTATGGTTGGCACCGAAGCTGGTGTAGGTGTTAATCTTAATGGTGTAGTAGCAGGCACTCAGTCTGTTTCAGTAGATGCTAATGGTCATCTATCTGTTAATGGTACACTTCAATCTGATAAGAGTCTTACGATTAAAGCAGACTCTATACAGAATACAAAGATAATTGCCTCTGGTGGAGAGTTAGGATTAGAAACAAAAGAGCTAACTAATACAGGGCATATTACATCTGTTAATAATGGACATATTCAGGTAGAAGAATCCTTAACTAACAAAAATACAATTGCAGCCGGTGTTAACATACAAGGCGCTGTTACAAGTAAGGGTTCCTTGTCTGTTGTGGCAGGTACCGTTCGTAATACTGATGCAGTGATTATATCTGGTGATACTACAACAATTAATAGTAAAGAATTACATAATACAGAGAATGGTCGCATTTATGGTGGGAAGATAGCAATACAAACCAAGGTATTCGAAAACCGCAAGAATGTAGCGTTAGAATCTAAATTAGATGCCGCTATGGCAGATATGAAAGCAGCAGAAGATAAGCTTGAAGCAGCCTATGCTGTAGATACTACAACTTTTACATCAAAAACTGAACAAGATAACTATTTGAACCGAATCAAAGAACTATCCAAAGTATATGATGAAAAACTAAAAGCTGTTAAGTTAGTACAAGAGGATTTATCTGCTCATAAAGGGAGTACTATTGCAGGTCGAGAAGATGTAACTATTGAGGCGGACTCTATTTTGAATAGAGAAAAGTCTCTTATATATAGTGGTGGTACTATGACGCTAGACGGTCGTGATACATTACACAACATAGGTGGTACTATTGACGGAATGGGCAATGGTGTCATTCGAAGTAAAGACTACCAAAATAAGAATTCCTCCTTTACCGCAAAACGTGTTAGCCCTGAAATTGAAAAAGGCCTTTCTGGTGAAAGTAATGACGCTATGCTTACAGCGCAAGAAGACCAAATCTTGATTACAGACAAAAATCATAGCGAGCGGGGCCAAACGTTTAAAAAGTCTGAATTTAGATCATTGAACAGTGGCTATGGTGCCTATCATAGTTATAGTAGTAAGGCACCAATGCCTATATACGAGGCTGCAGAATATGTTACTGTAGAACAAATTACACCTGAAGAACAAGCGGCTGGCGAAGCACCAATTCCAGCAGAATATATTGGTACAAAAGTACCATCATATGCCTATGATGACCCCATTTTTAAGGAGTTTGGCATTACATCTATGACGACAGAGCGCCCTCAAAAAGCAGGTCCTGAACAAGAGGCGTGGGATGCACAGTTTAAGCCTATTTTGGCATCATTAAATGATAAAATTAAAGCTCATAATGAAAAGGCTAAACTATATAACCAACAGATTTCTGGTGTGGCTAATGAAAAAATAGATGATTATACTATAATTCGAACTAAGACTATGACTTCTCATGAAGAAGTAAAAAATAGTACACCAGGTGTTGTACGCTTTGGTGGAGATATGTCATTCACCGGAACTGGTACTAATGAAAATAGTCAAATGGTTGTAGGTGGTACGTTAGCTACTACTGGAGCAATTAATCAAGTTGCAAAGGAAAATCAAGAAGTAACAAATACTTTTGGGACTACTGAAGTAACCCATAGATATAAGCGTAAATTTCCTCATAAATCTTGGCGTCGAGGTTATAAGGGTCAAGTGTTTATGACACCACAAGTGAATAAAGAAAATCCAATAGCACTTGGGGTTGCTAAGAAAGAAGATAAAAATGATAAGGCAAAAGGTGAAGTAGGGGCTAATCACCGTAAAGAGGTACAAGATTTTTTAAATCCATTTGCACAAGATAGTAGTAATGATACATCTAAACCAAATGCGGGAACGAACGTTTTGGCATTGCCTACAGAATCTTTGTATAGAATACACCCTGAAAGCACTACTAACTATGTAGTAGAAACAGATCCACAATTTACGAATAAAAAAGCTTTTTTATCTTCTGATTATATGTATCGAGAGATGAAAACGAAGCCTGAAAATATTGAAAAACGACTAGGCGATGGTTTGTATGAGCAGACCTTGGTTAGACAGCAGATTGTATCTGGAACAGGGTATAGATTTCTTGATGGGTATACAGATGATGAAAGCCAATATAAAGCTCTCATGGATGCCGGTGTTGCCTATGCTAAGCAACATGGTATTGTTCCAGGTGTAGCGCTGACAGCAGAACAAGTCGCTAGTTTAACTAGTGATATGGTCTGGCTTGTAAAAGATGTTGTTATGATAGAGGGTAAACCTGTTGAGGTAATCTATCCTAAAGTATATCTTAAACAAAGTCATGGCTTACAGTTGCATACTGATGGAACATTAATAAGTGCTAATACATTGATCATGAATGCAAAAAACAGTATTCGTAATGAAGGTGCTATTCAAGGTAAAACAGTAGTTCTTGCATCTAACCAAGATATTATTAATGGCGGTCATATTAATGCAGACAAAGTTGGTTTGCAATCGGATAGAACTATTTACCAACAAGGTCAAATTGTTGGCCGTGATGCTGTAGAACTACAAGCAAAAAAGGATATTACCTTTAACAATTCTATTGCGCATTTAACAAACCAAGATGTAATACATAAAACAGCCGGTATGGCTGTAACTGGTGATACAGGTGTTATGATTGTATCTGCTGGTAATGATGTAAACCTAGGTGGTGCGACTATTGAAGCGTTAGGTAAAGATGGCGCTATCGCTATTACCGCTGGACATGATATTAATAGCACTACAGATACTCTTACTGCTAAAAAAGATATGACTCAAGATGGGGATAATTATTTACGAACCTATCGTCAAACTGAACTAGGAACGACAATAGAGGCTGGCGGACATGTATCTATAGGTGCCAAACATGATGTTAAGGCTCGTAATTTGACTGTTAGCAGTGATTCCGGTGCTGTAAAGGTGATTGGTGAACATGACGTATCTATTGAAAATGGATATAGTGAATCTAAAGATGCCTTTGCGTTAACATATAAAGAAAAAGGGTTCCTTAATAAGAAAGAAACTAAAATTAAGACTCATGATGAATCTAAACATGCATTAATGAGTACACTTAGTGGCCATACTGTTGTAGTGGGTGCTAATAACGATGTGACACTTACATCCTCTAATGTAGTAAGTACTGCGGGCACATCTGTATTAGCCGGTCATAATGTAATAACTGATGCCGCAGCAGAGCATACGCTAAGTACCGCATCTAAAGATGTAAAAAAATCTGGTATTATGGGTGCTGGCATGGGTATCATGATTGGTAAAAAGCAATCTAAAGATAACTACTCTATCGATGAAACGACTCATAAAGCTACTACTTTAGGATCTACTAATGGTGAGGTTACTGTACAAGCTGGTGATACAGTTCATTTGACTACGACAGATATTACAGCGGATAAAGGTATTAGACTTAGTGGACAAGATATACTATTAGATGGAAAGGAAAATCATTACCTGTCTAAAGAAAGTCATGAATATAAGTCTTCCGGTCTTACAGTTAGTCTTGGCGGCTCTGTAGCAAGTGCTATTAATACGGCCTATGGATTACAACAAAAAGCTAAAGGTCGTGAAGATAAACGTTTAGCCGCACTAGAATATATGGAAGCTGGTAAAGAACTTAAAACGGCAGCGACGAATATCCATGATTACACAAGCTATACTGCAGGTTCTGTGTTAAAGAAGGGGACTGAATTAAAAGAGCTCGGTCAAGCCCAAATAACATCTGCACAAGAGCTAAAAAATGCTTCTCTTATGAATCGATATGCGAATACAGCAACAGCAAATGTTGCTGAGTATAAAACTCAAGTAGGCGAAGCCAATATAAGTAAAGGAAATGCAGAGTTAGCTGATTTAGAAAATGACAAAGCTGGATATAAAACTAAGAAACGTGCTAAAGCAGATAATCTTGTAAATATTCGTGTAAGCATTGGCTCTAGTAGTAGTCGAAGTGCGTCTTCCTATGAGGCAAATACATTTGATGGTGGTACTATTGAAAGTAATGGAGATATTACCATTGAGGCTAATAGTGCAGACTCTATCAAGGGTAATATTAAAGCTGTTGGTGAAACGATTTCAGGTAAAACAGTAAATCTAGTGGCTTCTAATGATGTATCTTTACAAGCAGCAACGAATACAAGTGAAAAGCTTGAAAATGCTAAGAGTAAAGGCTGGTCTGTTGGAGCTAATATTAGTGTTACTGGAGGTGGTATACTTGGATTTGATGCAAGTGCTAATGCTGCAAAAGAAAAGAGTAACACAAAGGTAACAACACATACTGGTACTACTGTTGTAGGTACAGATGCTGTTGCTATTACATCTGGAAAGGACACCCATATCAGTGGTTCCAAGGTAATTGGTAAATCTGTAACAGCAAACGTAGGTGGCAATCTTTCTATTGATAGCTTACAAGATACAAAAACATATGTAGGTGAAAGCTCTAATAAAGGGTTTAGTGTATCTACAAATGCGGGTTCTTTAAGTAATGTATCTATGAGTTCAAGCAACGGAAAAATGAAAAGTGATTATACGAGTGTTACTGATCAAGCTGGTATATATGCAGGTGACGGTGGATTTGTAATTAATACGGCTAAAACAACATCATTAACTGGGGCTGTTATAGATAGTGTAGCAGACTCTAATAAAAATAATTTATCTACTGGATCATTAGTTGTTAAAGATATTGAAAATAAGGCTGAATATACATCTCGTAATGTAGGCATGAGTTATAATCACGTCGGTGAGTTTAAGAATCTAAGTAAAGCGGGGCAAGATGCTGTGTGGAATACATTAGGGAAATTACCTAATCTGTTGCCAGATTCTAGCAAATCTAGTTCTTCCACTACAAAATCTGCTATTTCAAATGGTACAATAGAAGTACGAGACGCTAACTTTAATATGCAAACACTGTCTCGAGATACAAAAGATAGCTTGAATAAGCTTGATGAAATCTTTGATAAAAAGAAAATAGAAGAACGTCAAGAATTATCTAAGTTATTTGCAAAAGAAGCCTTTGGACAATTACATAATTGGAATCCAACCTCTAAAGAAGGTAAAGCTGCGAAAGCAATAGCCCATGGTGTAGTCGCTGAAGTATCTGCTCGTATGGCAGGAAATAAACCGGGTAGTGGTTTTTATGCTAGTGCTACCAATGAAGCATTAATTGGAGAAATTCAAAAAATTGCCAAAGAAAAACCTGATGTAGCTCAAACATTAAGTGCTTTACTAGGTGCTGCTGTAAATGGTAGTTTAGGCCATTCACCAGTGACAGGTGCAGCTGAGGCACAATATGGGACTAAGTGGAATGAATATCAGACTATACAAGGTATTAAGGAAAAAATAGAGGCATTAAAACAAGGGAAAAGTATTGAAGTACATGGTAAAGATATAACCTTAGATAATATAAGAGAGAATGAATGGCTAATATTATATGGGATTGATCCAATAACCAAAGAGTATAGATATGTAGCTATTAATAAGAATGGGGAGAGTTATGATATTAAACACTATGATTATTATTTAAATAATAGTTTTACTAACATCCTTAATGTGAATAATCTTGTTACTATTCCAGCGGATATGGTTGTTTATAATGGGAAAGATATTCCTGTTAGAGTTACAAATGAATATATGGATAATCCCGCTACTGCTAGGCTTGTATCATCTGGTGAAGTATCTCGATATGAGTTGGGGGAGTATAATGGCAATATTTTTGCAACGGATTTTTATACAAAAGCTAGTCCATCTTTTTGGAGAAAGGTACAAGGTGAAAGGGTTAAGTATAGTTTAGATAATATTGATGTAAGGCATGTTGCTCCAAGTTACGTTATATATCGAATAATAATGGAAAAGCGTATTCCTCGGAACCTTGCAGATGATTATAAAGTTGTATTTAATGATGGAAAGTTTTGGGTGCAATCTGTTAAATATCCGAAATATAAGTCAGAATTAAGCCAAACTGGTGCTTTTATGATTGTAGGTAGGAGTGAGTATCAAAAAGAATATGAAAAAATGCAACGTATAGGTGCGGATAATGAAGGGTATTTTGGATTAGGATTAAGAAAAGGTATAGGTGAGGCTAGTTTAAAAGTTGTTGAAGGAATGTCTTCTGATGATAGAATTTTTATTGGTAGTGAAGCAACTATAAAAGGTAGCGTTACTGTGCGTGATCTTGTCAATCTTTTCCAACCTAAAGAAATGATAACTGGAGAGAAAGTAACGGTTAAATCAATTCTAAAGGTGCCACTTGTACCTGTTATGGGACGGAAAAGTAATGATTATTGGCAATCTGGTTTTAAGATAGATAAACCGATTTTGAAAAGATTTCCTGGTGGGGATACTCTTATACAAGTTGATGTTCCTATTACTTATAGAACAGAAATCGAATCTGTTGCAACAAAAGAAGCTATATCTGCAGTTAGAGAAAAGACTAATAATGCTAAAGCGGAAGAGTTAGTTGCCATGGCATATCATAATGCTCATCCAAATGAAGGGAATTTTTATTATGATGTAAATAGAAAAACAAAAAGTTTAATAAAAAAAGTTGACAGTGTCACTCATAAATATGAAATTCTTGATGGCGATGAACGTTGGAATGTTCTTCCAACTAAGATTTTTGATGATATTTATAGACATAATAAAGTGGATGAAGAATGATGAGACAGCTTTTATATTCTGAATTAATAAAGTTTAAATTTGAATTATTATCTTTAATTCAATGGTTAAAGACAATAAATTTATTTACAATCAATATACAGACATACCTTTCTATAAACTTATTGGTGTTTATTGGTATAGGAATAAATATCTTTGTTTTATCTACTCTTCCGGAGATAGTATATACTCAAGAAATTTATGACATTATATATTATGTGGGCACAGTTATTTATGTTCTTTTTGTAGCTTTTACAAATTATGGTAGCTTGAATTATTACAATAAAGTGCAATTTCATTGGGTAAATATCATAATTACTGTGGTTTTACTATTGATATTATTGGGTGGAAAGCATTTTGACCTTTCTTACGGAAAAGCTATTTTTGAGTCCAACAATATTATATTATGGGGCGTTGATGTACCAGATTTATTCTATCCATGTCTTTTGTGTTCAATGTTGTTGTTTTCTGTAGTACCGAGGAAACTTTGGTTAAGAGATAATAATGTTGAACTTAAGGGAATAATTTTTGATAATAAGGTTATAGATGTACTCTGGGGTGAGCGTAATGATTTAACTACCTCTCAAATTAAAGCTATAAACTCTTTTTATAGTCGCCAAGATAAAAGGCCTCTTTTAACAGATCTTTATAAAAGCATATTAATTGACAGTCTTTGGCCTAATGGACGAAGCACAGTTCGTCAATGGAATCTTTTTAATGTATATATAGCGTTTATAATATACAATATGATATTAAATTATAATATCGAAAACTATGCTCTGCGATATGCTTTATACGTTTATCTTATATATACTATTATCATCATGATCTTTAGACGTTTGAGAGATAGCAATAGTAGTATATTTTGGATTATTGACTTATTTGTCCCTATTAGCAATATATATGTATTGTATTTGTTGTATAATAAAACCTCTGCGTTATATGATAAAGAAAGTAACAGTATTTTTTATTATGCATTATGATACATAAAATATGGAGATATGAGATTGTATGTTAAAGATCTTTCTATGGCTGAACAACAATCAGAAATTAAAACTTCTTGACTTTCATTCTATAGAAACATTATAATCAGATTATAATTTTATACTCGCCTAAAAGAAACCGATGAGGTGGAGATAAAAATAGGAAATGCACTCACAGAGAGCGGGATTAGCTGAGAACCCGTAGTACGTAGCTTATTAAATGGACCACCGAGGGCGCATGGAACAGAATGAGCTTTCATTCCTAGTATGGTGCGACGTCACACGAGCGTTAGTCGTGAGGGATATGTTAGTATCCTGCGAAAGGGGAATGCACTGCATTCAAACAAGGTGGTATCGCGATTTATAGCATAATACAAGTATTTTCTAATAATTGTATAAGAATAGAACTATAGACTCGTCCTTGACGTTATATTGTCATGGGCGAGTTTTTTTATTGTCTTTAGACTGGTTCGTGACGTAGTCGCGAATCATAAAACCACCCGCTATGCGGGTGCGGCAACGAAAGTTATACAAAAAATCACCTTGCTTAAGTATAATGTAGGTGTTCAAGCCGCATTATATGCAAAAGAAAGGTGATTTTATATGGCAACAAAGACACAGAGTCTTGTGCACATAAAATGGTTATGCAAATACCACATAGTATTTACACCTAAGTATAGACGTAAAGTTATATATAATCAATATAGAAATAGTTTACGTGAAATATTGAGGCGTTTATGTGAATATAAGGGCGTCAAGATTATAGAAGGGGATCTCATGGCAGATCATGTGCATATGTTAGTATTAATCCCACCTAAAATAGCAGTATCATCTTTTATGGGATATTTAAAAGGTAAAAGTGCACTTACGATGTTCGATAAACACGCAAACTTAAAGTATAAATATGGAAATAGATACTTTTGGTCCGAGGGATATTATGTTAGTACAGTAGGTCTAAATGAGGCAACAGTAAGAAAATATATACGTGAGCAAGAGTTATATGACCAAATGAAGGATAAGTTAAGTTAAGTGTAAAAGAATATGAGAACACTTTTAAGGGTAGCAAGTAATACATATCCTCTTTGAGGGGAAGGCTACGAGTTAATAGCTATGCGGCTTGAACGTAGTGAAAGCCAGTGCCTTTAGACGCTGGCCTAGTACTACGGGCTTATAGCCCGTGAGCAAACCACCCGTTTTACGGGTGGTTCTGATTGGTATCGCCAGATGGAGGTTTTCATCGTAAAACAGAAAATAATGATACAAAAAGATGGTCTGTAGGAGCTAATCTAAGTATGAATGGTGGCGGTGTCTTAGGATTTGATGCTAACTATAATAAAGGTATGCAAAGAGAAAATACCGAGAAAGTATCATACGCACCTTCTTGAATAACAGCTAATTATGCCGGTGTAACGGAGCAAGCCAGTATCTTTGCAGGTAAGAATGGTTATACAATTACTACAAAAGGTACTACTATATTAGAAGGGGCCGTTATTGACAGTAAAGCTGCTGCAGAAAAGAATACAGTATCTACCGGTCACTTAGTTATGAAAGATATAGAAAGTACGGCTGAGTATTCCTCGAAGAATACCGGTGTGAGTTATAATCATATAGGAAACTTTAAGTCTCTGAGCCAAGCGGGACAAGATGCGGTATATAATTTGTTAGGACTTTTACCGAAATTATTACCTGAATCGAGGGATTCCGTACATAGCACTACTAAATCTGCTATTGCTGATGGTACAATAACTGTGCATGATGAATCTGTAGATATGCGTACTATATCCAGAGATACCGCTAATAGTCTTAATAAACTAGACAAGATTTTTGATAAGAAGAAAGTAGAGGAACGACAGGAATTAGCCCGACTCTTTGCTAAAGATGCATTTGAACAATTGCATTATTGGGAACCGAAAACAAAAGAAGGTAAAGCGGCAAAAGCAATAGCCCATGGTGTAGTCGCTGAAGTATCTGCTCGTATGGCAGGAAATAAACCGGGTAGTGTTTTTTATGCTGGGGCTACGAATGAAGCATTAATTGGAGAAATTCAAAAAATTGCAAAAGAAAAACTTGATGTAGCTCAAACATTAAGTGCTTTATTAGGTGCTGCTGTAAATGGTAGTTTAGGCTATTCACCAGTGACAGGTGCAGCTGAAGCACAATACGGGACTAAATGGAACTATCAAGGCGCGATGAAGATTAATGGCAAGATTGTACCAGAGGCAAAATATCAGGCAATTAAACAAAAAGATGGTAGTTATCGTTTCTATAAAGCTATTGATGATATGACCAATGTCGTAGAAGTAAGGGAGTCTGATTTACCTAGAGGAGCAATTGTTTGGTATTATTATGGTGATAATTTTATCGGAGATGGGACGGATATAGGTGAAACATTCATAAAATATAATGGGCAATTACATTCTGTAGAAGGACATTTCAGTTTAAAATACGATACATAAGATAATAGTGTTGTGTACTCGAAACTCGACCAATCGGCAAGAGAAAGTCTAATAAAAGCAGGGATGAAACTACATTCGGTTTCAAATGTAGTTTATGGTGAAGATAAAAACGGTAATATTGATCGATTTAAACTAACAGAGTCAGTCAAACAATTGAGAGATGAGACTATGGAGAAAAATATCAATAGATTCTTTAAGGCGAATAATAAGGAGCATAATGAGAAACTCTATAAAGTACTTGCCAATAAATTAACAGTAAAAGATTTAGAAAAAGCTGAAAATTCTTTACGAGAATATTGGACTCCTAAAATGGCATCGTATGGTCCATCTACTGTGGATGCATTAAATACATTTTTATCTAATAATCGCGAAGCATTAGTTGGACAATATGGTATTATTGCTGTTAGTAAGCGTAGTATATTAGGTGAAGATAAAAAAATGCATACTTATGATTTAGTTACATATGGTGCTGAATCTAATGTTGCAAAGGCTATGCTTCAATATGATAGTAAAATCTTAGAGATTGTTAATAATACAATTATTAACAGTGAACGTGTTGGGGGTGTTGCAAATTCAATGAAAACATGGTCGGATAGTTATGAAGCTGAAAACCCACTTATTTCAGAGCAATATTATTTAGCTGGTAAATTTACTGCATTGACTACAGTTAGATATGATGCAAATACAAAAGACTATTTAGTAACAATTCAGTTCTCAGATGGATATGATAATCATATTAGTCGAGCTATTGGACCTAATGCGATAAATGTTCAAAAACCTGTAGCAGAACTGGAAGCTGGTGGTAGATATAGTCCATTTTACTGGACTACAGAGCCAATAAAATTAACGCTTCCAGCATATAAAGTTGAGGCCTATATGAATAGTGTAAATAATACGGCTAATTCTAGATTTCTTAATAGAATTCAGTAGTATAGGGGGGGTTAGTATCAAAGTATTGTTTGTGAAATCTATTTTAGTAAGTTTATTTGTATGTCTTTTAATTCAAGTATATACTTTATTTTTTTCGGAATTAAATAGTGATAATTCTATACAAATTATTGGTTTGGGCAAATATGTGGTACTAGCAGATGGTGGGATTTATAATGCATATAATCAAAAGAATATAGAGTCTTTTGTTTATGGTGCTACTTCGTCAAACACCAAGACCTATGTTGTTGGTGAATATGGTGTCTATATATTTGAAAATAAATTATCCTTTATAGAAATCTCGTTTTATCCAAATCCATATAAGAAGAATGATATCCATGAGCAAATTATCAATTCAATATTTGAAGAATCTGGTGATTCGGTTATCATTTTGTCTCAACTTACAAAGATTGATAAAACTAAAGTAAAAAGAGCTATAAAAGCCAGTGATCAAATATTTGATTACGGACGTTTACGTGACATTGATAAACAGTGGTTTGATTTATTAATTGGAAATTAAGTGATGAGAAAATTCAAATATATTTTTGATATAAGAGTAATGATAGGGATTGTAGCCATATTAAGTTTTAGTTTATACATATTCTCTGGAGCTACACTAAATTTTTATCAAAATCCTAGTAAGGAAATCGTTGTAATTGGTAACTATCAATTTAGTCGATATCCAGTGGTTGAGTTAGAGGATAGGAGTAAGAATATAACACTTGAAGTGAGCGTTTATGCCAAATTATTGGAGGATAAAACACTTTATGTATTAGGTGAACGAGCCGTTTATATTATTGATGTAGAATCAAATAAGATGCGCATGATTTATAATGAGGCCCCTTTGTTTGAACAGTACATAAGTAATGCACAATTAATGTTGCTATATGGTAATAATATAGAGACTGTTAATACTTTATCAGATAAAGATAAGTATTATATAGATAAATTAATTACACCAAACATTTATTCGACATTAAGTTATAATTCAGGGCATAAGATGTGGCTAGATAGAGTGTTAAATTTAATTAGCATTTGATAGTACTTTTTTCCTAAAAAGGACGTTATAGTCTAATCATCAGTAATATGTAATGCTGAAGGATTTAATGCTATAGCGACCTTTTATTTTCCGTTAGTTTGAGGTATGAGAAGATGTTGTAAATATGTCAAGATTTATTTCATGCGATTATTAAAGATATTAGTGAAACAATTTCAGATAAAACAGTCAATTTAGTGGCTTCTAATGGTGTATCTTTACAAGCGGCAACAAATACAAGTGAAAAGCTTAAAAATGCCAAGAGTGGCAGTGTAATATATTTTGTCGGCGGCAAAATAGAATTATAACAATACTAAATATATTTATGCTACCTTTGAAGCTGGACCGGAGTTGGGTGCTCAGACTAAACTTGGTCCTGTAAGTGTGCGAGCCAATATTAAAGCGGGTACTAAGAAATATATTAATTTAAGAATTCAATTATAGGAGATAAATCTGAAGAGGATAAGGTTTATACTAAAGTTTCTGATTTACTGAAAAACTACGGAGGATAATATTTTATGAAAGATTTGTTCATTTTTTTTAAGAATATTGATCCACAGTTTTATACCTGTATATTTGGGGTAGTTGTAACTGGAATTGGCATATACAATCCTTTGCTATTAGGCCTATATTCTCCCGATAACAGTTATAATGAAAGTCCAGTTATGATATTTATTTTTAGGCTTATTAGTGGGATGTTGTTTTTAATAATGGTTTTGTATTTATTATATCGGCTTGTTACAGGGACATGGTTTGGTACTTAATTTTGAATGTTTAGATTTTTCAATTAAATGAAAGTAAATATAAAATCTATCTTCTACAAAGGTAAAAATCATAGTAACTTTTAATTGACACAACCCCATAAAATCTGTATACTATTTTGAGTAAGCTTTAGTCGTGTTTCCATTAGCCCCGGAAGCAAAGGACAAGCTGATTTTGGTAGAATTATGACGTTATTAGGAGGATATGCAGCATGAAAACTACATTTATGGCCAATCCGAACACAATCGAACGGAAATGGTATGTTGTTGACGCTGAAGGTAAAACTTTAGGACGCCTTGCTGCCGAAGTTGCAAAAGTTCTTCGGGGCAAAAATAAACCAACTTTCACACCACACGTAGACACTGGTGACCATGTGATCGTTGTAAACGCAGAAAAAATTCGCGTAACTGGTAAAAAATTGGAACAAAAGGAATACTTCCGTCACTCTGGTTACCCAGGTGGTTCCCGTTTCACTAAATTATCCATGATGCTTGAAAAACAACCTGAACGTGTTGTTGAAATGGCAGTTCGTGGTATGCTTCCAAAAAACAAATTGGGTGCACAACAATACCGTAAATTAAATGTATACGCTGGTCCTGAGCATCCACATGCAGCTCAAAAACCAGAAGTATTAGAAATTTCCGTACGATAATCTAGAGGGAGGAACATATAATGGCAGTAGCACAATATTACGGCACTGGTCGTAGAAAATCTTCCGTTGCTAGAGTTCGTCTGGTACCGGGCACAGGTAAAATCACTGTTAACAAACGTGAACTTAATGAATATTTCGGTCGCCAAACTTTGGAATTGATCGTAAAACAACCTTTGAATTTGACTAACACAGTTGAACAATACGATGTAATCGCAACTGTAGCTGGTGGCGGTCCTTCCGGTCAAGCTGGTGCAATTCGTCACGGTATCTCCCGTGCGTTATTGGACGTAGATGGCGAACTTCGTCAATCTTTGAAAAAAGCTGGTTTCTTGACTCGTGACCCACGTATGAAAGAACGTAAAAAATACGGTCTTAAAAAAGCCCGCAAAGCAAGCCAATTCTCCAAACGTTAATATTTGGAAAACAGGATATTACACCTGCAGACAATGTCTGCAGGTGTTTTTTGCGTTTAATTTATGGTATAGTGTAAATATATTTTATTTGTTAAGGGGAAACAGTATGGGAAATAATAACACATATAAAAAGGATTACGTTACAAGGATTAATTTAAAAACAGCTACAGAGCAACGGGAGAAATTAATTAAATTCTGCTTACATGATCATGATAAAGATCAATTTTTAGCTATAGGTTGGAGTTGTGTTGATTTTGAATCTGATGACTACTCTGCGTTTTATGATACCGTAGTGGAGTATGTACATGGACAAAATCGACGATTAAATCCAGCTTTAAATACTTTTAAGTCGGCTTGTGTAAATGATCTATTTTGGACGAGAGATCTAAATGGTGTGTATTGGATTTGTCGAGTAAAAACTCCTGCTAAGGCCTATTTAAATAAAGAGTTAGATATAGGTGCGATTTTACCTGTTGAAGCTTATGAATTCGGGCTTGAAGTACCTGGTCAGATAAAAGCATCGTTTAATCGGGCAAGAGGTGGAATTGTTCAGAAATTATATTATCCAGCTATCATCGAATACTCTAAATTTGTATTTAATAAATTATCTGGTAAGAATTACTATGCTCTTAATTTAGCTATAGCGAATAATGTAATAGAGAATCTACCTGATTTTGAATTGGAGGAATTGGTAATTTCTTATCTTCAAATTGTAAAAGGATACTATCTTCTTTCTAATTCTATTGCTAATAAATCAACAACTGTGAAAATTGAGTGTCAATTGATTTCTCGTGATGTAAATAATGTTAAAAAGGCTGTTGTACAAGTTAAAGGTCCGAAAGCAAGTGAATTAGATGCTCTTGCTTTCAAGGAGTTTGAGGATAAAGGTTATTATATTTACTTATATGCACCGGGGGTTAAAAAGTCAGAAGAAATGAAGAATGTTATTGCGATTACCCCTGAGGAACTACAAGAATTTTATCGGGAGTATAAAGCTATTTTGCCAGAATCTATTACTCAATTTGAAAATCTATTTAATATAGGGTTTAGTGAAAAGGAGTAATTTTACATTTACATCCCCATTTAATTTTCCTATAATAAAGATATATAATCGAATATTTTCGAATGATAATTTTCATATAGGAGAATTCATATGATTTATAATACAATTCAGTATGTAGTAGATAATGGTATCGGTACATTGACATTTAATCGCCCTAAAGTGGCGAATGGTTTTAACATCGAAATGTGCAAGGAGATCCTTGAGGTTTTAGATAAGGCTCATAACGATGAAAGTGTGCGTGCATTGCTCATCAATGCTGAGGGCAAGGTATTTTCTGCCGGTGGCGATTTAACTGAAATGGAACGCGCCGTAAACGATGGTGATACAGAGTCCTTATTTGAAATCGTTGAGCTCGTAGCCGAAATTTCTATGGCTATGAAACGCTTACCTAAACCTGTTATTATGAGCCTTCAAGGAGCTGCAGCAGGTGCGGCATTTAATATGGCATTGGCTGCAGATTTTGTGGTAGCTGCTAATAATGTGCGCTTTATTCAAGCCTTCGTAAACGTAGGTCTTGCACCTGATGCAGGTGGTTTATTCTTGTTGACTAGATCCATTGGTATGAATCGTGCTATGCACATTGTCATGACTGGTGAAGCGGTTTCCGCTGAAAAAGGTAAAGAACTTGGTTTCGTGTATAAAGTTTGTGAACCAGAGGATTTAGAAACTGCTACACGACGCGTTGTTGAAAAATTAGCGAAAGGCCCTGCAAAATCGTATCGTGTTATGAAGGAAATGATGTGGAAAAGCTTCTTAGCTGGCTGGGAAGAATACAAGAAATTTGAAGTAGAAAACCAATGCGAATTAGGTCTTTCTGAGGACTTTAAAGAAGGTGTTCTTGCCTTTACAGAACGCCGTCGTCCTAAATTTGGCCAAAAGTAATATTATTTATAATATAATGTGCTAAATAGTATATAAATTAGAACAAAATACCCATATCATTAGAACCGATGTAGCTCATATAGTGTGTTACATCGGTTTTTTCTTTTCAGACATTGACAAAACGTATATAATAGAACTATTGAGATAGTTTTAGGAGGTCCATATTTTATGGCTCAAGATACAATTAAATGTTATGACGGTCCTAGTGATGTGGTCGCTGCATTGGCGGAGGATTTTATTGCTTTTACCAATGAAGAAATTAGCCGCACCGAAACATGCATTGTAGGTATCACGGGTGGCACAGTCATCAATGGTTTGTTAGAAACATTGAACTCCGCTGAGTACATTGAGCGTGTTAACTGGGAACGAATATTTTTTGTCTGGACTGATGAGCGATTTTTGCCTCAGTCTCATGAAGATAATTATTTCAACCGTGTAAAACCATATCTGCTTTGTAAGGCGAAGGGGGCAGCCCATTTCTTTCCTATTAACACCAATTCGAAAACTGTTATAGAGGCAGCTGACGAGTACGAGAAAGAAATAGGCAATGTTCTTAAGGCTTGTAAAAAATCTGGCCTAGATTTAGCAATCCTGGATCTTGGTGAGGATGGTCATACAGCAGGACTTTTTGCGGGTTCTCATGCACTGCGTGTAGCAGATCGCAACGTTGTGCCCGTTGAGGATGGCAAGGTGTGGGAACGCATTTCCATGACCTTCTCCTTTTTGGCGAAAACAGATGTCCTTTGGTTCACTGTGACTGGTGAAAGTAAACGGACTGCCCTTACAAAGGTTTTATACCAACGTGAGGATTATGAAGATACATCATGGGATAAACGTATCGGCCGTGTACTGCCGGGGGCGGTGCTTTCACAAGAACCTATGACGTGGTATGTGGACAAAGATGCGTATAATGATGTAAACTGAAGAGTATAGTATTAAGTAAATATAAAAGGAGATACAAATGGGGTCTATAGGAACACCTGAATTAATAGTTATTTTAGTGATTGCTCTAGTTATCTTCGGACCTGGTAAATTGCCTGAAGTGGGTAAAGCGATTGGTAAGGGTATCAATGAATTTAAAGATGCTCTTTCCGGCCCAAAGAAAGCTGTCGATGAAACAAAGGAAGCCGTTAAATCTGCTACCACTATCGATGTGACAGCTGGGGCTAAAAATGATGAAAAACATAAGGAAGCTAATGATTAGGAGGTATTATTATGTGCAAAGATTGCGGTTGTGGTGAAGATAATGGCGTTGTAACAAAGGTATTCACTGTACCTGGTATGATGTGTAATAATTGTAAGGAAACAGTAGAAGGTGCTACATTAGGCCTAGAAGGCGTACTTAGCTCCGAAGTTGATTTGCCAAATAAAACGGCTACTGTATCTTTTGATCCAGCAAAGGTATCTGTTGAAACGATTACAACAGCTATTGAACGAACTGGATTTGATGTAGAGTCCGTGGCTGATGGTGTTCGTAAACATAGCCATGGTTTACTAGGTACGATTAAACGTCTCTTTAAATAATCGAATTCATAGAGCTGTATTGAAACATCGTTTCGATACAGCCCTTTTTGTATTGTGAGGTGATGAGATGATACGCAAGTTTGATTCGGAAAATTTTAAATGGGATGGCGTTGATACCTTGGTGTATAAACAAGATGGTAGTCCTTTTAAGGATGTAACACGACAAGTGCTATATGATGGGGCTTATGACATTCCCTGCCAATTCCGTTATTTTGAATGTTTGCCCGGGGGCTACTCTACGTTAGAGTATCATGAGCATACACATATGGTTATGATTGGCCGTGGTAAGGGGCAGCTTTTACTAGGTGATGAAATTTATGATGTAGCACAAGGGGACTTTATTGAAATCCCAGGTAATACAATTCATCAATTTAGAGCCAACAAAGGCGACTATATAGGATTTTTCTGCCTTGTTAATAAAGACCGAGATAAGGTTAAATTATTGACTGATGAACAAATGGAGACATTGCGTCAAAAGCCTAAGATTAAGGAATTTTTGGAGGGACTATGAGTACATGGACACGAGCGGCCTTAACCGTTTTGATTGGCCTGATTATTTGGTTTTTGCCTCATACAGAGGCGATTAAGCCTGAAGGTTGGCATTTGTTGGCTATCTTTACGGCTACGATTGTTGGTTTTATTTTGCGCCCTTGGCCGACGGGCATTATGGCACTCTTTGGCATTGTTGCTGCTGTGGCAACGAGCTCTATTACGATGGTGCAAGCTTTGGGTGGCTATGCAGAGGCTAATGTGTGGCTTATCGTAGCAGCCGTATTCTTTTCTAGAGGTATTATTAATTCCGGCCTCGGTAAGCGCATTGCATACACATTAATTCGTGCCTTTGGTACAAGTTCTCTGAAATTAGCCTATGCCTTAGCTTGTACGGATTTGATTATCTCTCCAGCTACGCCATCTAATACGGCGCGTGGGGGCGGTATCATTTTTCCAATCGTCCAAAATATTTCCCTTGCTTTTGACTCTGAGCCTCATGGCAATACAGCACGTCGCATAGGGGCGTACTTGATGACGACGGCCCACACCATTAATACAATTACAGTAACAATCTTTTTAACTGCTTGTAGCGGTAACCTATTGATCACATCCTTAGGTGCAAAATTATTTGGTTATGATATTTCTTGGTGGGAATGGTTCCAAGCGGGTGTCATCCCTGGTGTGATTTGTATGATTTTGATGCCATGGTTTATCTATAAAATCTATCCGCCAGAAATCAAAGAAACACCAGAGGCGGCTGAGATGGCACAAAAGGAATTAAATGCACTTGGGCCAATTACGAAATCTGAAATTTCTGTGGCTATTATCTTTATCCTGTGTATTTTGCTTTGGGCTACGGCGATTTGGACAAAGTTACATCCTACAGTAGTTGCTATGATGGGTGTTCTTGCTTGTGTTGTAACTGGCTCCCTTACATGGGAAGACATATTAGGTGAACGCACCGGTTGGGATATCCTCATTTGGATGGGAACCCTCGTTGGTATGGCTGGCCTGCTTGGTAAACTTGGTGTAGTGGCTGTGTTTGCTAATTTTGTAAGTCAACATCTCGTAGGTATTGATTGGTTCTGGGCATCCTTTATTATCTCTGCAACCTTCGTATACTCTCAATACTTCTTTGCTAGTGGTACGGCGCGTATTACCGCATTATTCTCCGCCTTTGCAGCCATTTTGGTTGCCATGGGTGCGCCGATTCCATTTACCATCTTGCTCTTTGGTTTGATGAATAGCCCTGGCTGTACATTAACGCATTATAGCTCTGGTGTAACACCAATCTTCTTTGGTGCAGGCTATGTACCTCAAGGCACATGGTGGCGCGTAGGTCTTGCTATTTCTGTAGTAAGTTTTATGATTCACTTCTGGGCTGGTACATTTGGTATGTGGCTGTTCGGTATTTTATAATATATAAATCCCTCGCTACGGCGGGGGATTTTTGTATATCCAATATTGGTGCATAAACATATATGGGTATAGCTATTGGGTATGGTGAACTTCATAAAAAAAATATAATAAATCTATAGAATATTTATTGCATGACACTATAGAACGTGTTATTATAGGTTTATCGTTACAGATTATTTTAGGAGGAAACATGTTCGGTTTAGTCATTAGCTTGTTGATTATCGCGCTGGTCGTGATTATTAAAAACATTCGAATTATGAACAACAACTTAACACGTTTTTGTCTTAAAAGTTCCGCGAATGGTTTAATATACAATCAATAAGATTTGACTATAGTGTTTCTTATTTGTATATATACCATGGGGTACATAGGTTGTTATGTATGTATTTAGGAATTCTGTAAACAAAAGGAATATCATTTGTAAACTTTTAAGACGGTTCTTTGGAATCGTCTTTTTTTATTCATTGTGAAAGCCGTCCAAGTGGATACTTTCAAAAGAAGTGAGGAGAATATCATGAGTTGTAGAAGTGACAATTTAAAAACAGGCGTAGCACGTGCACCACACAGATCTTTATTAAAAGCACTCGGTTTCGTAGACGAAGAATTAGGTAGACCGGTCATTGGTATTGCCAATTCCTTCAATGAAATCATTCCTGGTCATGTGGGCTTGAAAAATATTGTACAAGCCGTAAAAGACGGTATCCGCAACGCAGGTGGTGTGCCAATCGAGTTCAATACAATTGGTATTTGTGACGGCTTGGCGATGAACCACATCGGTATGAAATACTCCTTGGTAACTCGTAATATCATCGCTGATTCCATCGAAGCAACAGCTATGGCAACACCATTTGATGCTATGGTATTCATTCCAAACTGCGATAAAGTAGTACCTGGTATGTTGATATCTGCAGCTCGTCTAAACATTCCATCCGTATTCGTATCCGGTGGTGCTATGCTTGCAGGCGTACACAATGGCAAAAAAATCGGTTTGTCTGATGTATTTGAAGCAGTAGGTAAACATCAAACTGGTGAAATGGGTGATGCTGAGTTAGCTGAAATCGAAAATACCGCATGTCCTACATGTGGTTCTTGCTCTGGTATGTACACAGCTAATACAATGAACTGCTTAACAGAAGCTCTTGGTATGGGCCTTCCTGGTAATGGTACAATTCCAGCAGTATACTCTGAACGTTTACGTCTTGCTAAATTAGCAGGTATGCAAGCAGTAGAGGTATTGAAAGCAAACCTTCGTCCTAAAGACATTATGACACGCGAAGCCTTTGAAAATGCAGTAGCTCTAGATATGGCTTTGGGTGGTTCCTCTAATACAGCACTTCATTTGCCAGCTATCGCTCACGAAGCGGGTATCGATTTAACACTTGATGATTTTGCACGCATCGCCCAAGAAATTCCTCAATTGTCCAAATTGTCTCCATCCGGTAAATACTTCATCGAAGACTTGTACTATGCTGGTGGTGTATCCGCTGTATTGAAACGCTTGGCTGATAATGGTCACCTCAATAAGGACTGCAAAACTGTAGCTCTTAAAACACAAGGTGAAATCGCAGATGTAGCTCATGTATATGATGAAGATGTAATTCACCCTTGGAATAATCCTGTTCATGAAACAGGTGGTATCGCCGTATTGAAAGGCAATCTTGCCGTAGATGGTTCCGTTGTAAAAGCGGGTGCTGTTGATGATGAAATGCTCGTTCACTCTGGTCCAGCCAAGGTATTCGACAGCGAAGAAGAAGCGGTAGAAGCTATTACTGGTGGCAAAATCGTAAAAGGCGATGTTGTAGTTATCCGTTATGAAGGTCCTAAAGGTGGTCCTGGTATGCGCGAAATGTTGACACCAACATCCATGATCGCTGGTATGGGTCTCGATAAAGATGTAGCTTTATTGACTGATGGTCGTTTCTCAGGTGCTACACGTGGTGCATCCATTGGTCACGTATCTCCAGAAGCGGCTGCAGGTGGCACAATCGCTATTGTTCAAGATGGCGATATCATCAACATCGATATTCCTAATGGCAAATTAGAATTAGCTGTATCCGATGATGAAATTGCTCGTCGTAAGGCTGCATTGAAACCATTCAAATCTAATGTAACTGGATACCTTAAAAAATATGCTCTTCATGTTTCTTCTGCAGCACAAGGTGCCATCGAAATTTTGGAAGACTAATTAGAGCGGTATTATTATTACTACAAGAGTAGGTGTCTTATGCATAAGTTATATGATTTTATGGAAGCCCGTGAACGGTTAAGCACGATTACGGTAAAAACTAAACTGCTTCATAGCGATGTGTTCTCTGAAGAGAGTGGCAATGATGTGTATATCAAGCCAGAAAACTTACAAATAACAGGTTCCTTTAAGGTGCGTGGCGCATACAATAAAATTGCTAAATTGACAGAAGAGGAAAAGGCACGCGGTGTTATTGCCGCGTCTGCTGGTAACCATGCACAAGGCGTGGCCCTTGCGGCTAAACGCCTTGGCATTAAGGCGACTATCGTCATGCCTAAACATACGCCTCTTATCAAGGTGAATGCGACCAAACAATATGGTGCTGAGGTCGTACTATCCGGTGAGATTTATGATGAAGCGTACCAAAAGGCGATGGAATTGCAACAAGAATATGGCTATGTGTTCGTCCATCCTTTTGATGATGAAGATGTCATCGAAGGCCAAGGGACTATTGCCCTTGAAGTTCTTGAGGAATTGCCTGATGCGGATGTATTACTTGTTCCAGTAGGTGGTGGCGGTATCGTATCCGGCATCGCAGCAGCCGCTAAGTTGAAAAATCCTAGCATCAAAGTAATCGGTGTAGAACCAGAAGGTGCTGCTAGTGCATTAGCAGCCCTTAAAGCTGGTAAACCAGTACCATTAGATGAAGTAGCTACTATTGCGGACGGCACTGCAGTACGTCTAATCGGTGATACTACACTAGACTATATCAAACAATACGTAGATGAAATCGTTACCGTATCCGATTATGAATTGATGGAAGCTTTTTTGTTACTCGTTGAAAAACATAAATTGGTAGCAGAAAACTCTGGTATTTTACCATTGGCAGGTCTAAAAAAATTAGACTGCAAAGACAAAAAGGTGGTAGCCATTGTCAGCGGTGGTAATATTGACGTTCTTACCATTTCCTCTATGATTAATAAAGGTCTCGTATTGCGTGGACGTATCTTTACATTCTCTGTAAATCTTCCAGATAAACCAGGCCAATTGGTTGCTGTGTCTGAAATGCTAGCAGCTGCAGATGCCAATGTTATTAAACTTGACCATAATCAGTTTAAAAATCTTGATCGCTTCCACGAAGTGGAATTACAAGTGACTGTAGAAACGAATGGTGAAGAACATATTCAAAGTATTATTGATACTTTTAAAAAGAATGGTTATATCATTAAACGTTTAAATTCCAGCGAGATTTTATCCGAATAGCTGGTTGAAAGGGTTCCTATGAGCGCAGACACAATCAATGGGGCACGCATTGTCCTAGAAACATTGCATCGCCTTGGCGTAACCGATATATTCGGCTACCCAGGTGGTGCCGTAATCCCAATTTATGATGAAATTTATAGCTTCCCTGAAATTAAACATTATTTCGTACGCCATGAACAAGGCGCTGCTCATGCAGCCGATGGTTATGCGCGCGTATCCGGTAAAGTAGGCGTGTGCCTCGCTACCTCTGGCCCTGGTGCAACGAACCTCGTAACAGGCATTATGACTGCTTATATGGATTCTGTACCTATGGTGGCCATTACAGGGCAAGTAGGACGTGCACTGATTGGTAAGGATTCTTTCCAAGAAGCGGATATTCAAGGTATTACAATGCCTATTACTAAGCATAACTATCTTGTGCAAGATATTCACGACTTGCCACGAATTATCAAAGAAGCGTATTTCATTGCTGGTACAGGCCGTCCGGGTCCTGTATTGATTGATATTCCTAAGGATATTCAAACTGAAAAAATATCCATGTCCGAATACAATAAATTGTATGATGTACCAATTCATCTTGAAGGGTATGATCCAACCTATAAAGGGCATCAAGGTCAAATTAAAAAGGCTGCAACACTTATTAAGAATGCGAAACGTCCTCTTATTATTGCTGGTGCAGGTGTATTAAAATCCGGTGCTATGGCAGAACTTAAGGAATTGGCCGAAAAGGCTCAAATTCCTGTAGCTAATACCTTGGTAGGTCTTGGTGGATTTCCTGGCAATCATGAGTTAGCTCTTGGCATGGTCGGTATGCATGGCTCTGTAGCGGCTAATAATTGTACAGAAGACGCAGACCTTGTCATTGCAGCCGGGATTCGTTTTCATGACCGCATTACAGGTCATCCTGATTTCTTCTGTAAAAAAGCGAAGATCATTCATATCGATATTGATCCTGCTGAAATCGATAAAAACGTTACCATTAACGTACCAATCGTAGGCGATTTAAAACGAGTGTTAACCGAATTAAACACGTTAGTTGAACCTACTACACATGAATCTTGGATTACACAAATTCGAGAATGGCAACAAGAATATCCTATGGTTGTTCCTGAATCAACTCATGGCGAGTTACACCCACAATATGTATTATCTGAACTCAATAAATTTGCTAAGGATGATGCTATCATTGTAACCGATGTAGGCCAACATCAAATGTGGGCGGCTCAGTTCTTGACGCATAAGGCTCCACATACCATCGTAACCTCTGGTGGTGCTGGTACAATGGGCTATGGCTTGCCAGCTGCCATCGGTGCTCAAGTGGGAGCTCCTAACAAACAAGTCATCCTCGTTGTTGGCGATGGCGGTTTCCAAATGACCTGTGAAGAACTCATGATGGTTCGTCAGTACAATTTACCAATTAAGATTGTCATCATCAACAATGGATACCTTGGCATGGTCCGTCAATGGCAACAAATCTTTAATAATCGACGCTACTCCTATGTAGATTTAGAAGTGAGCCCTGATTTCTTAAAATTAGCTGATGCTTTTGATTTGAAAGCAGCTCGCCTAGATTCTGTTGAAACATTTAACAAGGATTTCAAATCCTATATTACCGCTGATGAAAGCATCGTATTGGATTGCCGCGTTGAACGCGAGGATAATGTATTGCCAATGATCCCAGCCGGTGGCACTGTGAGTGGCATGATGGGCAAGAAAGGGGTGCTATAATGGCGAGAGAACATCAAGTCTTAGTCATCGCTAAGAATACAGCAGGTATTGGTGCCCGTATTTTGGCACTCTTTAATCGCCGTGGCTTTAACGTTACAAAAATGACATCTGGTATTACGAATACACCGGGCTATGCGCGCATTACTCTCACTGTTGAGGCCGATGATCGCATCTTGGACCAAATTCAAAAGCAAATTTATAAGCTCATTGATGTGGTTAAGGTTAAAGTATTTGAAGACCATGATGTGGTATGTCGTGAATTGATGCTTATCAAGGTGAAAGCAACGGCTACTACACGGTCTCAAATTGTACAAATTGCCGATGTATACCGCGGCAATGTACTCGACATTTCTCCTACTTCTATGATTATCGAGGTTATCGGTAGTGTTGAAAAGCTACGCGGTTTTATTCAAATTATGGAAACCTATGGTATCCTTGAAATCGCAAAAACTGGTATTACCGCAATGAGTCGTGGAGAAAAAATGTAGGAGATGATGATGTGAGTAGTGAAGTACTACACTATGAAGATGTCAAGTTTCGTCGCGATGGTCGAGAAATTCTAAAAGGCGTAGACTGGCACGTGGAAGAAGGCGAAAACTGGGCTCTTTTAGGTCTTAACGGGGCGGGTAAATCGACGATGCTCAGCATGATTCCAGCCTATCAAATCCCTACGACAGGTCTATTACGTGTATTTGGCCATGAATTTGGCAAATATGCATGGGTGAAGATTAAAAATCGACTAGGTTTTGTGAGTGCCACATTGGGTCAATTTCAATCTACCCTAGATCGTCAATTGGTAGAAAATGTCGTTATTTCTGGTGCGTTCAACACCATCGGCGTCTATAAGGACGTTACTGAAGAACAGCGAAAAAAAGCGGCAGAACTAATGGAAGAATTTAAAATTTCCTATTTGGAAGGCCATAAATTCTCCACCTTATCCGTTGGCGAACAACGTCGTGTCCTATTAGCGCGTGCCATCATGGCAGATCCTGATTTACTCATACTTGATGAACCTTGCTCTGGTCTTGATTTACCGGCTCGTGAGCAGTTTTTAAGGACCGTGGAGAACATGGCACGGGATGAGAAAAAGCCTTTTATCTATGTATCTCATCAAATCGAAGAAATTATGCCTAGTATTACACATGTAGCGATTATCAAAGATGGTCTCATCGTGTATAAAGGCAAAAAACAGGACATCTTAACCGACGATATTTTGACCGATATTTTCGGTATCGATGTATCTGTCGTCTGGGAAAAAGATCGCCCTTGGGTTATCGTTAAATAAGGTATGAAAATTTCAGAATTCATATTTTTTTAATACAAAGAGGGTACAAATTTAGTTATGAATTAGTCTATTTGACTATTCGATAAATTACGATATACGCTACAAACCTTGCAATTATTTGCGAGATTGTGTACAGTATATATATTAAATATTCTATTGAATATAAATTGGAGGTTGTCTAATATGGCAGGTAAAATTTTAGGTACTACAGTTTACTATGATGAAGATTGCAATTTAAGTAAATTGGAAGGCAAAAAAATTACAGTTTTAGGTTACGGTTCTCAAGGTCATGCTCATGCATTGAACTTGAAAGAAAACGGTTTTGACGTAACTATCGGTCTTCGCGCTGGTTCCAAAAGCTGGGCAGTAGCTGAAGAAGCAGGTCTTCCTGTAAAAGAAACTGCAGAAGCAGTTAAAGGCGCTGATATCGTTATGGTATTGATTCCAGACGAATTACAAGCAGACGTTTATGCAAAAGATATCGCTCCTAACTTGAAACAAGGTGCATACTTAGCATTCGCTCACGGCTTCAACATTCACTTCGGTAAAATCGTTCCTCGCGAAGATATCAACGTATTCATGGTAGCACCTAAAGGTCCTGGCCACTTAGTACGTCGTACATACCAAGAAGGCTCCGGCGTTCCTTGCTTGTACGCAGTAGAAAAAGACCCATCTGGCGATACTGAAGAAGTAGCATTAGCTTGGACTTGCGGTATCGGTGGTGGCCGTGCAGGTATCTTGGAAACTAACTTCAAATCCGAAACAGAAACTGACTTGTTCGGTGAACAAGCTGTATTGTGCGGTGGTTTGACTGCATTGATCCAAACTGGTTTCGAAGTATTAACAGAAGCTGGTTATGAACCTGTAAACGCTTACTTCGAATGCTTGCATGAAATGAAATTAATCGTAGACCTTATCTACGAAGGTGGTTTCCAAAAAATGCGTAACTCCATTTCTAACACAGCAGAATATGGTGACTACTATGCAGGCCCTCGCGTAATTACTCCAGAAACTAAAGAAGCTATGAAACAAATCTTGGCTGACATTCAATCTGGTAAATTCGCTGATGAATTCTTGGCTGATTCCAAAAATGGTCAAAAATTCCTTAAAGAACATCGCGAAGCAGCTGCTGTTCATCCAATCGAACCAGTTGGTGCAGAACTTCGCAACTTGATGAGCTGGTTGAAATAAGAGATTACCATAGTAATTTCTTGATAAGCATAGGCTTACTGAAAGCGACCCCGAAGTGGGTCGCTTTTTTGTTGAGTTATACAAGTACGTATGATATAGTTAACGTAGAATCAGTGTAGTATATTTTGGTATAAGGAGAGATACTATGAGTTCTACAACTATTATTATCATCGTGGCGGTTGCAGTCATTTGGGCCATTTTGTTTGCCGTATTTATGAAATTCAATAAAAAACGACAAGCCGGTGAACAACAATTTGTACAAGAGAATGCTAATAAAGCGATTCTTCATATTTATGGTAAATCTGTAAAGGTTGATGGTAAGGACCTTTCTACTATTGATCATAAAACTGGTCAATATGGTCAAGTCATTGTGGCATTAACACCAGGAGAACATACCATTGAATCCGTATATTACACGACGGATAATGTGGGTACTAAAACAAAAAATGTTGAAACACAGCCTGTTACCATCACAATTCCAGTACAAGCAGGTAATGAATATAATGCGGCTATGTATTTCTATTCCGCAGAACAACGTAAGGCCTATTATAAAGGTGACGTTGACGATGCCGTTTTAGAAGTTGAACTAGAATTAGAATCTGGTTTTACAGCGAATACTCATGCTTATATCATCGTGTACCGTGAATGTAAATAAATTAGTATAGTAACTGTTTAATAGAGCTATCATTGTGGTAGCTCTATTTTTTATAAATCGTTGGTGGTTATTATCATATTTATTTGTGATATAATAAAATGATATATGAAAGGAGCATAATTATGGACTTCTATACCGTTTCCTATGTGGAAAGCCAAATCACATCTGGTCATACATTAGGCTTCGTTATCTTTGTAGTTGTTTTATTAGCCCTTCTTGGAGTAGGCATTCAAGTTTTACGTAATGGTTTTACAAGCCGCTATCGTGATTTAACCGTTATTTTATCATTAGTTATTGTATTTTTCTTAGGTCTTGAATATCAAGAATATGGGCGTATGAAGGTGTATTCAGAAGATTCCTCTCGCATGGCTCAGTTCTTACACTCCTTTAGTGCCGATCGTGGTGTTGATGAAGGTCAATTAGCTGTTAACTCCTTAAAGGTACGTAATGGTATAATTTTAAAGGTTAGCGATGCATACTATGAGGTGCAATTTAACCCTGAATTTACTACCTATACAATCACTCGTGTGTATACAGTAAGCCCTACAGATCGAATTCATGATAAAGCGGATGTATTACCATAAGGAGGACCACATATGACAGAAGCTATGGCCGTCTATGGGATGGTCTTTGCCAAACTCGCCATAGGTCTCTTGGCGATTATTTTACAAATTAATTTAATGGGTAAAGGTAATTTGGCGCCTACCTCAGCCTTAGACCAATTACAAAACTATGTACTCGGCGGTATTATCGGTGCCATCATCTATAATGATGCGATTGGTATTTTACAATTTATGTTAGTTCTCATCTTATGGACTATTCTCGTAATGACGCTTAAATTCTTAAAAGGCAATCTTAGATTCTTTAAAACAATTCTAGATGGTCATCCTGTAATTGTTATTGAAAAAGGTCATGTCTTAACTGAAGAATGTATGCGTTATGGCATTCAATCGGCTGAGTTAAAACTAAAACTTCGCACAGCTGGTGTTCAATATGTAGCAGATGTTAAGCGCGCCGTATTAGAGCAAAATGGTCAGCTTAGTGTTGTTCAGTTCGGTGAAGAAAATATTCGTTTTGATTTGATCAATGATGGTCAAATTAATCAATTTACTCTTGATGTAATTGAAAAAGATAAAGAATGGCTAGAACAAGAGGTACAGGCACAAGGGTATTCTATTAAGGATATCTACATTGCGGAATACAGAGATGGTAAAGTCGTATTGTATCCGTATGAGAAAAAACATCGGCCTCAATTGGTAAAAACAATTAAAACTAAGACTACTCATACAAAGGATATAATAAAATCTAAAATATAATCTCTTGAATTATATATAGAGAGCGTTGTTAAGCCCACTATTCGTAGTGGGCTTATATAGAAAGGAAATTAGTGAACCGTAAAGATTTAATTGATCGATTACAAGAACTCTATAATGATGAAGATAGCCGCGTAACTATTAACCCTCATGCGGAGCAAAAGGTTGCCATTGTCTATCCGAATACATATTTCGTGGGCATGAGCAATTTGGGGCTTCATATTATTTATGAGGAAATTAATCGCCATCCGGCTAGTGTATGTGAGCGGATATTCTTGCCTGAGAAAAAGGAATTGGAAGCGTACGATAAAACTAAGACTCCTCTTATGAGTGTGGAAACGCAACGACCTATGCATCAGTTTGATGTGGTGGCCTTTGATGTGACCTTTGAAATGGATTATTTTCACATACCATTAATGCTGCGACATGGGCGTGTGCCTGTTATGAGTGAAGAGCGGACTAGCTTTGATCCCATCGTCATTGCGGGAGGACCTTGTGCGACATTTAATCCTGAGCCTTTTGCTGATTTTATCGATGCTTTCATCATCGGTGAAGGGGAGGGTATTGTTACTGCTGTGTTAGAACGAATTCGCAAGGGTCGTGAGAATGGTGAAAGTCGAGAAGAAACGATTGCTGCATTAGCTCAAATTGATGGTGTATATGTACCTGCTTTATATACGCCTCAATATGATGATAATGACCGTTTTGTTGGCTATGATATAGCAGATGGTGCACCTAAAATCATACGACGTCATTTTGAGCCTCTAACAAGTGGAGGTGAAACGGTAATTGCTACGAATTTTACCGAGTTTGGTGCCATGTATATCATCGAGGTAGCTCGAGGGTGTGGCCGTCATTGTCGATTCTGTATGGCTGGGTACTGTTTCCGTGTACCACGTGTACGTCCACTAGATATCTTGAAAGAAGGCGTGGATAGAGCGGAGAAGCTTGGAAAAAAGGTGGGCCTTATGGGGGCGGCGATTTCTGATTATCCAGAGGTTGATGAGCTCGTAACCTATATTCGTTCTAAGGACATGCGTTATTCTTGTGCATCGTTACGTGCTGATTCTTTGACACAAGCCGTTGTAGATGGATTGGCCGATAGTGGACAGAAGACGATTACCATTGCACCAGAAACAGGTAGTGAACGCTTACGCCGTGTTATCAACAAGGGCATTAGTGAAGAAAATCTTCGTACCGCTGCTCAGTTATCCGCTAAGTCTGGCATTCAGCATATGCGTCTTTATATTATGATTGGCCTGCCAACGGAAACTGATGAAGATATAGATGCCATCATTGGGCTAGCTGAACGTACACAAGCTCACATGGCTGAGGTGGGCTGTAAAGGTCGCTTAACACTTAGCATTAATCCATTTATACCAAAGCCGTTTACACCATTTCAGTGGATGGCTATGGATCATCAAAAGAGCGTAGAAAAGAAATTACAGTATATTAAGAAATCATTGCAAAAAAATCGTCGCATCGAGGTACTCGTTGAGTCTCCTAAAGAAGCATATATCCAAGGTGTACTCGCCCGGGGTGACCGCCGCTTAGGAAAGGTGCTCGCTGCATGTGCCTTTGATCGAGGTAGCAAATCCTTTAAATCTGAAATGAAAAAAGCGGGCCTCGACATGGATAACTGCAATTATCGGGAACGTAATTTTGATGATTATTTACCTTGGTCACATTTGGATATGGGACTAAATGATGGTTATTTAGAACAAGAATGGCAACGGGCTGTTGATGAAGCGTATACACCACCTTGTATGGAAGGTTGTAAGCGTTGTGGCGTGTGTAAGTGATTTGAGAATTAATAGTAGAGGAACCGTAGTATGGATATCACTGTTGTAAATATAAATACAAATAATCATAAATGGTCTTTTGAAACGCCTAACTGGGCCAATCAATTTCCTCTAGTTATGGGGGATACATATCGTCATGGCGGTGTATCTAAGAAGCCATGTGAATCTCTAAATTTAGCTACTCACATAGGAGATTCATTACAGGATGTATTAGATAACCGCAGCATTGTGGCTAATCATTTAGGCGTATCGCCAGACCGTATTACCTGCGGTAATCAGGTGCATGGACTCAATGCAGTACGCATTACAGAAGACTTAATCGGTGCTGGAGCATTGAATGCTGAGTCAGCTATTCCCGATTGCGATGCGGTATATACGGATATTCCGAATGTACCATTATTCTTATTTACCGCCGACTGTGTGCCGGTAGGTATTTATGATCCTGTGCATCATGTGGTGGCTACCGTTCATGCAGGATGGCGCGGTGCTATAGGACATCTGCCGGTCATCACCATAGAGGCGATGCAACGAGATTTTGGTACCCGCTTTGAAGATTGCTATGTCTATTTAGGGCCGAGCATTGGACCGAAATCCTTTGAGGTCAATCAAGAGCTAGCAGATACTTTCACAGACGAGTGGAAGAAAATAACCGATGCCAATAGTGATGAATTGGTCCGATATATCGTTAGAGACGGTGCGTCGAAAGCGACACCGCATATAGATTTGTGGCGGTTTATTGAAGAAGATCTATTGCAACGAGGCGTTCCAAAGGACAAAATCTGTATTGGTGGTACCGATAGTATGACTGATGAGAATTGTTTTTCCTATCGTCGTGAATATGGCAAAACGGGGCGTATGGCATTATTTGGTATGCTTGAAAAACGGTAAAGATATACATTATTGGTTAAATATTATATAATATAAGTCTATAGGATATTTATTTATACGTTACTATATGGGAGGATCATATGATTGAAGAATCCCTTCATAAAATCCAACAACGCATGGCCGATGCAATGGCTAGCGTAGGGCGCACGGATACGGCGTTACTTGTAGCGGTTACAAAGAATCATCCTGTAACGGCTGTAGAAGAAGTGGCTCGTCTTGGATGCACTCATGTAGGCGAAAATCGTGTGCAAGAGGCAAAAGAAAAACAAATGCTTTATACAGGACCTAAATTGGTATGGCATTTAATTGGCCATTTACAAGTCAATAAGGTTCGCCAAGCGGTACCGATGTTTGATTTGATTCATTCTGTAGATAGTAAGAAGCTATTAGATGAAATCGAAAAGGTTGCTGCTAAGCATGATAAAGTACAAGACATATTGTTACAAGTCAATGTAGCTCGTGAAGCGAGTAAGTCTGGTATGTCCGTAGAGGATTTTCCTGACATACGAGACTATGCAAAGACATTGCCACATGTACGCGTTAAAGGGTTGATGTGCATGGCTCCGTTTTTTAAAAATCCGGAGGATGCAAGACCTATCTTTAGAGTGGCACATGCTTTGTATGAAGATATGAAAGGGTATTTCCCTGATGGGGATATACAGTATTTGTCGATGGGGATGACACATGACTTTGAAATAGCCTTACAAGAAGGGGCTAACATCGTGCGTGTAGGCACTGCCATCTTTGGGGAACGTGTATATAACTAATTGGGAATATAACAGTGTGAGTATATTAGGAGGATTACCATGTCTATGGGAGAACAATGGCAAAAAATCAAAAATTTTATCGGCATTAATAATGATGACCGTTATGATTATGATGATGAGTATGAATATGAAGACGATGAGGACTATGCAGAAGACGTGCCACCAGTAGCACCAACAGCAGCTGCATCTGAGTTCCATCCACGTAAGGTAGGAGGCACATCCACTATGACACAACGTCCAACAGCCATGAAAGTAGTTGTTATCGAACCTAAGGTTTTTGAAGATTCTGAAAGTATTACTCATCAATTGCGTGACATGCGCCCTGTATTGATTAACTTTGAAAATACAGATCCTCACGAAGCAGCTCGCATCGTTGACTTTGTATCTGGTGCAACATTTGCATTAGATGGCAAATTGGAAAAGGTAGGCAAAGACATTTTCATGTGCGTACCTGTTAATGTATCCATTGATTATAATAATGAATCTGAAAGTGGAACAACTGAGCAACAAGAATTTAACTGGCAAAACAAATAATCCGGTATAGAAAAAGTGGTGATACTATGTTGGGAAAAACCGTATGTATAGGCGTAGGTGCCATGGGTGGTGCCCTTTTACGAGGTGCACTTTCACAAGGCATATTACGTGCAGATGATGTATCAATTGTGGTGCGTCGCCCTGAACATCGCGACGAATTAGTTGACGAATTGGGCGTTACAGGTTTTGTAGAATTACCTGATATGGCGCAGTTTGACACGATTATCTTAGCTGTTAAACCACAGGTGTTGCCGTCCGTATTGAGCCAATTAACGTCTGTGAAAGCGGGTGCTACGGTTATATCTGTGGCAGCTGGCGTAACATTAGATACCTTGCGTAACGCATTGCCTTCAGCAGTACTATATCGAGCAATGCCGAATACTCCAGCATCTATTGGATGCGGCATGACTGCGTTGACTGCGGATAATGGAGCTGATACTACTTCTGTAGAGGCTTTATTTAATGCGGTTGGAGAAGTGGCTGTTGTCAGTGAAGCCGACCTAGACCGATTAGGCGCTTTATCTGGTGCCGGTCCAGGATATATGTTTGTCATTTTAGACGCCTTGGCTGATGCGGGGGTCCGCATTGGATTACCTCGTCAATTGGCGATTAAGGCCGCCGCCCAAACGATGTATGGGGCTGGCAAAATGGCATTGGAATCCGGTATACATCCTGCTGTATTGCGCGACCAAGTGACTAGCCCAGGTGGTACTACGATTGCTGGCATTGGGGCTATGGAAAAAGGTGGCTTGCGCAGTGCCCTACAAGATGGGGTTGTTGCTTGTTTAGCTCGTTCCAATGAATTGGGGAAATAATGGCTGATACTAGTAAATTAATTAGATATTTTGAAGCAAGCGGTAGCGGTGAAGAAGCGCGCCGTATGCTCGATTTAGCTGAACAAGTGGTAAAGGGAAAACCGTATCGCGTTTGCGACTTTACAAGCCCTGCTGGTCTTGTTATCGCCGATGCGATTAAGGCGGCTTATCCTGAACTACTCGTTCAATCTTTTGGTGGCTATGAAGGGGCAGAACGCATTCGCATTGCCTTTGTAGATAGCCATTTTCAAGGTACAGTGGATATGGGTATCGTTCCATTGAAGGTATCTTGGGACCCACGATTTAGATTGTTAAATCATCGTGATGTGCTTGGTTCTTTGATGGGCCTTGGCATTGATCGCTCGAAATTTGGCGATATCATCATGGGTCAAGGGGGTGCACAAATCCTCGTAGATAGTACGGTAGCCGATTTTGTAGTACAGAACTTTACAAAAATCGCTATGGTTGCCGTATCTGTAGCTCCGATGGAGTTAGACGAAATTGCACCAAAAGAAGAAAAGATAAAAGAAGTGCGTACTACCGTTGCATCACTTAGATTAGATGCGGTAGCAAGCTCTGGCTTTAGCGTATCCCGTACGAAATTGGTGAGCGCTGTAAATGCCGGTTTATTGCAAGTAAATTGGCAACCTGCAAAGGGACCATCCCAAGAGGTTAAAGAAGGGGATATCATCTCCATGCGTGGTCGTGGCCGAATGAAGGTGGAGGCTATTACGGGGACATCCCGTAAGGGACGTATTGGCGTTTACCTTAAACGATTTATGTAGGCAAATAAGCAATCGGCTTGATTATTCAAGCCGATTTTTTATACCGCTTATGTATATCTATAGTTTCATATGTAGGTATACATAAGCGGTATTATCCATAGGAGCAGTTCTTATGCTATCTCTAACATTACAAACTACAGCGAGTGATACCATTCTATTCATAGGCGGTGGCGCCGTGGCTGAACGTCGGCTAGCCTTATGCTTACAAGAACCGTGTCAATGTATTGTCATCAGTCCTGTTATTACAGAACAGATGAAATCTTGGCATGAGGATGACCGATTTGTTTGGCACAATACTATATTTACTGATGAGTATATAGATATGGTCAAGCGTTGTAAGTTATTATTTATATGTACTGATAATACAGCGGTTAACGACTATGTAGAGGCAATCTCTCGTAAGTATGGTGTTTGGCTGAATCGTGCCGATGATGCCACATCCTGTGACTTTACCGTGCCATCTACTATCGATATAGGTGACCTTCATATTGCAATTAGCGCTAATAATGGAGGACCACGAATTAATCGTCTTGTGAAACGAGATATGATGAATCGTTATAGTGAGTTGCAAATTGCTATACCTAGACTTAAAATTATGAGGGAAGAGGTAAAGTTACTTATCCCTAGCGTAGAGGAGCGTAGCCAGTTTTGGCGTACTTACCTAGGTGAATCTGAATTTCAGGCTATTCTTAAGGGACAATGGCCTTTGATAGAGGAGAAACTACACCATGCAATTAGTGGTATTAGGACTAAATCATAGAAGTGCTGCCGTTGAGGTGCGTGAACGTTTCTCGTTTGAGAAGAACGAGGTAGAAACCGCCTTAAATCGACTCTATGAATACGAAAAAATTTCAGAATGCGTTATCCTATCGACGTGCAATCGTACGGAAATTTATGCCGTATTAGAAGATGTACAATCTCCTAAAGCGTATATGCTCGACGTATTAAAGCATTTAAAACATGCCGATACAATTGATGAATCAGCATTTTTCTTCTATGAAGAAAAGGCTTGTATAGAACATTTATTCCGCGTATCTGCTAGCCTTGACTCCTTAGTATTGGGGGAAGGCCAAATCCTTAGTCAATTAAAAGGTGCCTATATTGCTGCCTATAGTGCAGGCTTTACGGGAACTGTATTTAATATCTTGTTCCAACGCGCTATTGGTGTTGGTAAAAAGGTTCGGACCAATACAGGCATTGCGAATACACCTGTATCTGTTAGTTACACGGCGGTCAACTTGGCTGAAGATAGTCTCGATAAACCACTTTCAGAAGCCACAGTCCTCATCTTAGGGGCTGGTACTATGAGTGAGTTAACTGCTACACATCTACAAGCAAAGGGTGTAAAAACCATATTTGTATCTAATCGGACTTTCACCAAAGCGGAAGCATTGGCGAAGAAATTTAATGGTCAAGCCATCAAATTAGATCACTATGTAGAACAAGCGGAACATGCGGATATCATCATTACATCGACGGGGGCACCGCATTATATTATTGGTGAAAAAGAGGCAAAACGCATTGCCGCATTACGCCATGGACGCCCCATCGTCATGATTGATATTGCGGTACCACGTGATATTGATCCTGTCGTTGCGGATATCGAAGGTGTGTACCTATTCAATATCGATGCTCTAGAAAGCGTTGTAGAAGAAAATAAACAGCAACGTGAAGAGGAAGCCAAGCGGGCTGAACCGATTATTCACGAAGCCATCGATGAGGTGCTAGAAAAGTTTAGTTATTTATCCGTACGCCCTATGATGGCGCTATTGACGGATAAGGCTGACCGCATTCGTCGCCGTGAATTACATCGAGCACTGGCTAAATTGCCGGATATTTCCGATAAAGAGCGTCGCATCATTGATTCTATGAGTCGTATGATCGTTAGAAAAATGCTAAGAGAACCGATGATTCATTTCAATGAAATCGCCGGTACACAAGAAGAAGGTTTATATTGGGATTTATTCAAAGATATGTTTAATCTCGAGAAAGAAGGCTCGTAGTATGAGGAACCACATTAGAATTGGGACTCGAAAGAGTGCTCTTGCCTTATGGCAGTCAGAATATGTAAAAAGTGAATTGCAACGCTTATACCCTGCGGTTACCGTAGAATTAGTTCACTTTAACACAAAAGGGGATCGCATTTTGAATAAGCCTCTTGCCGAAGTAGGTGGCAAAGGGTTATTTACCGCTGAATTAGAGGCAGCTATGCATGCAGGCGATATCGATATTGCCGTTCACAGCCTAAAAGATATGCCTACAGAATTGCCAGAAGGGCTTACATTAGGTGCTATTTCCAAACGGGAAGTACCATTCGATGCTTTGGTAAGTCCTAAATATAAAACGTTGGACCATTTGCCACAAGGGGCGCGTATTGGTACGAGTAGTTTACGTCGTCAAGCCCAATTATTGCATCGCCGTCCGGATTTACAAATCGAAGTCATTCGCGGTAATGTACAAACCCGTCTTGGCAAGATTGAAACGGAAGGCCTCGATGGCGTCGTATTGGCACAAGCAGGCCTTAAACGGCTCGGTTTAGACGATAGAATCACACAAGTCTTTACAGCGGATGAAATGATTCCTGCTGTGGGTCAAGGTGCGTTAGCCATTGAATGTCGCAGTGACGATACTGAGATGTTAGACATGCTTTCAAAAATAGACGACGAACCAACACGTCTTGCCGTAGAAGGGGAACGCAGTTTCTTGAATCAACTTAATGGGGGCTGCCAAGTACCGATGGGCGTTTACGGAACTGTTGAAAAAGGACAGCTTAATTTGAAAGCGCTCATTGCATCGTTGGATGGTAAAACTGTATATGAAGGAGAATTGTCTGGACCTGCTAAGAAAGGGGTTATGTTAGGCAAAAACCTTGCGAAAGCCTTATATGAAGAAGGGGGCAAACACATTGTGGAAGCCCTTGTTAAGGAGGGAATCATAAAATGACAGGTTTAGTATATTTAATCGGCGCAGGCCCTGGAGATTCTAAATTAATCACCGTAAAAGGTAAGGAATGCATCGAACGTGCAGATGTTATCGTATATGATTATTTAGCAGATGCTCATCTATTAGAATGGGCTAGACCTGATGCAGAATTGATTTATGCAGGGAAACAATGTAAAGACCACACTATGCACCAGTGGGAAATCAACGAACTATTGGTAAAAAAGGGAAAAGAAGGCAAAATCGTAGCCCGCTTAAAGGGGGGGGATCCACTCGTATTCGGTCGCGGTGGGGAAGAAGCGATGGCCCTTCGTGAGGCCGGTGTTCCATTTGAATTTGTACCTGGTGTTACATCGCCTATCGCAGCGCCTGCCTATGCCGGTATTCCTGTAACACAACGCGCTATGGCTACATCCTTTGCGGTTGTTACTGGTCATGAAGACCCAACAAAAGCGGTGTCTGGAATCCATTGGGAAGGTCTTGCCACAGCAGTGGATACACTTTGCTTTGTCATGGGCGTAGGCAATTTACCTACAATTGCAGAAAAATTGATGGCTCATGGCCGTCCTGCTAATACACCAGTGGCGCTCGTTCGCTGGGGTACTAAACCTGTTCAAGAGGTGCTCGTTTCCACACTAGAACATGTGGTAGAAGATGTGGAAAAGGCACAACTAAAAGCGCCAGCTATCATCGTCGTAGGCGATGTTGTAAACTTGCGTGAACAATTGCAATGGTTCGATAACAAGCCATTATTCGGTAAAACGATTGTGGTTACTCGTGCTCGCTCTCAAGCTAGCAAATTCCGCGATATGCTCATGAACCAAGGCGCCAATGTTATCCAAGCGGCAGCTATTAAAACAGAGCCTGTAGAATTATTTGATGAAGATAAACGTTTATTACATGGCGTAGATCGATATTCTTGTGTTGTATTCACATCCGCTGAAGGGGTACGCTACTTCTTTGATGCATTATACGGGGAAGGTAAAGATGCTCGTTCCTTAGGCTATGCTAAGGTATGTGCTATCGGCAGCGCTACGGCTAAAGCGTTGACTAACTATGGCATTACACCGGATATTATCCCTGTAGATTACAAGGCTGAATCTGTTGTAGATGCATTGAAACAGCATGTTAAACCTAGACATACCGTGTTGTTAATTCAACCGAAAAAGGCTCGTGAAGTGATTCCTCGTGAATTGCGCCACCTAGATATCGATGTAGATATCTTGCGCTTGTATGAAACTCAACAAGATACATCTCAACAAGAGGCCTTGGTAGATGCGTTGCAACATGGTCATGTCGACTATATTACATTTACTAGCTCCTCTACTGTTACCAATACATTAGATCTATTGGGCGAAGATGCGCTTTCACTATTAGAACATACAAAGATTGCGTGTATCGGACCGATTACGGCTGCTACTGCTATGAGCGCTGGTTTAAAGGTGGATATCATTAGCCCTGTATATACTACAGAAGGTCTTGTGGACACAATTGTGAAAGACTGCGCTAACTAATTATTGTCATTATTAAACGGAAGAAGGAAATTTACTATGTACGATTTAACATATCGTCCTCGCCGTTTGCGCACTTCTCCAGAAATGCGTGATTTAGTACGAGAAACAACATTAGATACAACTGATTTAATTTATCCATTATTCATTGTTCCTGGTGAAGGTATAAAAAAAGAAATCGATACATTGCCAGGCCAATATCATTTATCCGTAGATGAAGCGGTAAAGGTAGCGCAAGAAGCGTATGACCTCGGCATTCGTGGCGTAGAAATCTTTGGCATCCCTACCTATAAGGACGAACAAGGTTCCTCCGCATGGGATATGTCGCAACCGGTACAACAAGCGATTACAGCCATCCGTGAAGCGGTGCCAAATCTCTTGGTTATTGCGGACGTATGCTTATGTCAATATACCTCTACAGGTCACTGTGGTATGATTGACCACCACGAAATCTTGAATGATGAAACATTGCCTCTATTATGTAAGGTTGCGGTTAGCCAAGCGCAAGCTGGTGCCCACATGGTGGCGCCATCTGATATGATGGATGGCCGTGTGGGTGCTATTCGCGAAGCTCTTGATGAAGCTGGTTTCACCAATGTATCCATCATGAGTTATGCTGCAAAATATGCATCTGCCTACTATGGTCCATTCCGTGGCGCTGTTAATTCAGCACCGCAATTTGGGGACCGTAAATCCTACCAAATGGATCCTGCCAATCGCTTAGAAGCGATGCGTGAAATTGAACTCGATATCGCTGAAGGTACGGATATCATCATGATTAAACCCGCATTGTGCTATTTGGATATCGTTCGCGAAGCCCGTGACCGTTATGAATTGCCATTGGCTGTCTACAATGTTTCCGGCGAATATGCCATGGTTAAAACGGCTGCATCCGCTGGTCTTATCGATGAACAACGCCTTGTTATGGAAACGATGCTCTCTATGAAACGTGCCGGTGCTAAGATTATCATTACATACCATGCCCTTGATGTGGCACGTTGGCTTAAACAATAAGGAGTGACTATGTTACAACTAGGTAAATCAGAAAAAGCATTTGACGAAGCGAAACGATATATGCCGGGTGGCGTTAATAGCCCTGTTCGCTCCTATCGTAGCGTAGGATCAAACCCTCCATTTATTAGCTCCGCTAGCGGTAGCCGTATCTATGATATCGATAACAACGAATACATCGACTACGTGTTGAGCTGGGGTCCTATGATTTTGGGCCATGCGAACCCAGAGGTCGTAGCGAGCTTGCAAGAGGCCATTCCACGTGGCACAAGCTATGGTGCACCTACACTGTTAGAAACGGAATTGGCTAAAAAAATTCAAGCCTTTATGCCATCCATGGAAATGGTGCGCCTCGTTAACTCCGGTACAGAAGCGACCATGAGTGCATTGCGCGTAGCTCGTGGATACACGGGGCGCGATCGCATCGTTAAATTTGTTGGTTGTTATCATGGTCATAGTGATTCTCTATTGGTGAAAGCCGGCTCTGGCCTCGCTACATTTGGCGTGCCAGATAGCCCAGGCGTACCAAAAGGCGTTGCAGAAAATACCATCACATTGCCATACAATGATATTGATGCGGTTAAACAATTATTCGATGAAATAGGCGATACCATTGCTTGTATTATCGTAGAACCGGTAGCAGGCAATATGGGCTGTGTACCTCCAGTAGAAGGATTCCTTGAAACATTGCGCGATGTTACAAAAGCGCATGGTGCACTATTAATTTTTGACGAAGTTATGTGTGGTTTCCGCGCTAGCAGCGGTGGTGCACAAAAACTATACAATATTAAACCGGACTTGACTTGCCTCGGTAAAATCGTTGGCGGTGGTATGCCTCTTGCTGTATTTGGCGGTTCTAGCAAAATCATGAGCGAAGTAGCACCATCTGGTCCTATTTACCAAGCCGGTACATTGAGTGGTAACCCTGTGGCTGTAACAGCTGGTCTTGCTACCTTGTCCATGTTGCAACGAGACCCTACCATCTTTAAACAAGTAGAAGATAGCACAAAAGCATTGTGTAATGGCCTTGAAGCATTGGCTAAAAAGTATAATGTGCCAGCTGTGGTGCAACGTGTGGGATCCATGTTTACCTTGTTCTTTACAGATAAACCGGTTCACAATTTTGATGACGCTAGTGCATGTAATGCGGACCATTTCAAGACATTCTTCCATCATAACTTGAGCCATGGTATTTACTATGCGCCAAGTCCTTTTGAAAGCAATTTTGTGTCCATGTGTCATAAGGGTGCAGAAATCGATAAAACATTGGCTGTCGCAGAAGAAGCTTTCAAAATGATCAGTGAAACATTGTAACACAATGTGACGTAATCGATGTAGGTAATGAACATGCAATTTTACAAGAACTTAAAACGGGCTCGCGTACGCATGGGAAAGAGCCAAATCGAAGTCGCCAAGGCTGTAGGCATTAGTAATGCAGCATTGTCCAATTACGAGACTGGCTATAGAGAACCAGACCTTGATACACTGTGTGCGCTGGCTCGCTACTATGAGATGACCTTAGATGAACTCGTGAATGTTACGAATGAACAACCAGAACGCATCTGTGATATTAGCACCGTTGTGAAAGATAAACATATTAAGTTCAAAGGGGACTTGTATGAATTAAAAGAATCGCAAAAGAAGGTTCTGTTGCGAGAACTGGATACAGTGTTTGAAAAGTTTCAACGATCTCGTATAACATCAATCAAAGAAGGTACCTCACACCGCCATCCCCATATCAATCGGGGAGGACTATTGGGGGCAAACCTGGCGGCGAGTCGCGGGAAAAAATGATAAATTAAAGCTATTATATCCAAACATATGATATGGATTTGGATATAATAGCTTTTTTATTTATGTTATAGATATTGTTTTAATAAAATATACAATTTATAATTTTATTAATAGTAATATAACTAGTGGAGAATTGTATGATAATAATCATTTATGTAGGATTTTTAGTATTCTTATATTGTATGTACTTTATTAAAAATCCTCATTTTACATTGAATAAAATAAAAATTAAACGATCGAAATTTTTATTAGCATCAGAGCTTTCAATGGGTGGAATATTTTTCTTCTATACACTTTTTTCGGGATATTCTAAAACATTCAGATTTTTATTGGAGTTGGGAATGCTAACAATGTGTTTTCTAGAACTGTGGTTAAGAATTCCGGCTATTAAAGAAGATTCTAATTTGTCGCCTGAAATTAAAGCAATGTTGATAAAAAAAGCAAAACGAGATTTTTACTCTGTTTTGCCAGTCTTCTTTATGATGCTATGTATGTGTGTTTTTGTCTATTTTCATAACTAAATAATAAAATATTACTATTCGATAAAAATAAGTTCTAATTACTTTAATGGAGATGTATATGAAGCTAGGTCTTTCACTATTCTTACTATGTTTATATTGTCTATATTTTATTAGAAATCCTTATTTTGTATTAGATCGGGAACAGATTAAACGAACTAAAACCATGTTATATACTGAAATAGGAATAGGCTGTTTAGCTTTTATTCTTATTAATATTCCGTATGATGGTGATAATTTAATTCATCTTTTGGCCGTTATAGGCATATTAAATTGGGGCTTAGAATTATATCTAAGAATTTTAGCTGTTAAAGGTGATTCTTCACTTGCTTTAGAGAATAAATTGATGCTTATAAAAAAAGCAAAGAAAGATTTTTATTCCGTAATACCTATATTAGTTATATTGGCACTAATAATTGTTTTTAATATTATATGAAATACGGATATAACATCTGTTACTATTGATTCGGAGGTAGTTGTTTTAGCCTTCGTACCGGAGATTATCTTATTAACGATAATTAAGCATTAGGTGAAATCAGTAATGATGTATCCACACAATTTTATTAATGGGGCATTTTGAGACAGGCTTTTGCGGATCGAATATATAGAAAGGTTAGATAATATGAATACAACCATATATGAAGCCGTAGCTAAGTATAAAAAAGATGATACATTACCATATACAGAGTATTTTGGTTTAGGGGATTTTTCGACTAAAGATTTAGCGGAAAATGCAATAATGTTAGCAAAAAAACTTCCTGGGTTTAGAGAGTTTTGTGATGAAAACTTTTATATTGAGGAATTTGTTTTAAATGATGGGGTACCAAGAAATTATAGTGTAGATGATCCTATCAAAAACAATGAAGTTTTTATATTGTGGTATGGATATGATGTTGATGCAATGTATACAGTTGGTGGAACGTTAGGTGTATTTAGTGAATATGAATATGCTGTATTAGCCAAAGAAAAATATAGTACTTGGGACATATTTATTGTTCATGGGTTAGACAATTTTGGTATTGGGAAGGTTGTATTAAACGAACGGCAATGGGTAGATGGATTTGTAAAAGTTTATGATTAAGTGTATATAGCAATGGGACTTATTTAAATATTTTTTAGCCTAATCTGGTTGCGTTGTTTATTATAATGAGGCTTTATACCTGCTTAACGGCTTTGAAAAAGATTATATGAACAAGTAAAGATTTTGCTTTTGCAAGACTCTAAAAGTATTACGTCATATGGAGTAATCATGGAAATATATAAGAATCTAAAGTCTAAGTTTAATCAATTGTCTTTTAGAGTTCGTTTGATACTAATCGTACATTAGAGAAGCATTGTAAATATTACTAGTGTTTATAATGAGAAGATGGAGTCTAATAAAATATATGCATATAGGTTTATTAAAAGAACTTGGTCCCAAATTATTAAAATATCTGCTTAGTGGCATTGCTGCAGCCTTTATACTAATCATAATTGTCGGCATCACTACTCGATATTATCATTATAATGACAACTCTTTTGCATTAATCAAATATGGTTATTCTCTATACAAAGAGGATTTGATTGATGAGATAAACTGGACTCGCGTAGGTGATAAGTTTATGGTAAAGAATTCTGACTATACAGACTTTACGGCAAAGTATAAGCAGAGTAAATTTTTAGATGATATAGATGATAATAAGGATAAAATTAGTGAAGGTCTTAATACCAATAGCATTAGAGTCCAGTTGAAAGAAGACTTTATACGAATTAAATATAAAATAGTGGATTGATAAAGATGGTTTGCGATAAGGTCGTTATTAATAAATTAAAAATAATTACAGTTATAGTAGGAATAATCATAGGTTCATTTGGTGGTGCTCTTGTATTAGAGAAAATAGATAATACATTGGAATCCAGTTATTCTGATAGACAAACTCTTATTTGGAATGAATATAAGCGTTTTGATTATCGTGAGCATTTTACTATCAATGCCATCTATCCTTTTAAATATGAACTTGGTAGTGTTAGACCTTATTTTATTGTTGATGTAGTAAGTAATAGTAATATGGCTGAACTTGAAAAATCTTTAATCTTAGATGGATGGAAGCAAATAGAGGCTAATACATTTCAAAAAGAAACTAGTGGAGAAGTATTAAAGTTATCCATTAAATCTGTTAATACAAATGAATATATGATTGTATATTATTACTAACTTTTACAAATGGAATCCATACTATTAGCTATGCGGTAATCGTAATAATTAATGAATAGTTATATATGTAAAGTTATTCAGAAATGTATTAGTGGAGTTAGGAGAGATTATGAACGCTGGGCGTATCTTATGTAGTATTTTACTTGGTATGTATGCAATATATATTATACGGAATAATACAATAACTATTGCAGGCGCAAATACTAAGAGAAGTCTTCTTCTTACGATGATACAATTAAGTCAATTATTGATGCTTGAATTAATGGTTATTTTTGGAGGGAGGATTTTACATAGTTTTTCTATTTTTTCGTTAATACTTGCGGTTCTTCTTTTGGGGGAAATGTTTGCACTAAAGCAAAATCTCAATGAATATTTTATGTGCAAGGAAGGAAAAGCTATGGCATTAGTATTATAGGAAAAGGTCGAATTGCTGTGTCTGTAGGACAGAGTATTCTTTTAATCTTTCTTGGAATCTGTAGTTGGTAAAATTTAATAAGCGCTAAAGTTAATGATGAGTCATAACTGTGTAACGGTTTCTGTAGCTGCATTAGTTGATGGAAGTGGAGATCATCCTACTTTAGATCGATTAAAAGGTGCGATTCGTCCTGCTGCCGTTGAAAATTTATTGGATGATGATTATGAAAATAATCGAGGACTTGTTTATAAGGTGGAATAAATGGGATCTATTCGTAAATATCTTACTTGGTTTTTTATTATAGTTTGTATATTGGTATTAGTATATATATTGAGATTGAAGTTTACATCTTATAATAATGTATGGAATCCACATAAAGGTGCTATTGTAGTTCTCAATGGCTCTAATGCAAACATTTATAATCCACAAGATATGGGAAATAATTTTAATCTCGATTTATCTATGCTAAAAATTAAGAACGGAATAATCACAGACGCTTTTTTTACTAAAGATAGTTTTTTTGCTATTCAGAAAGTACAGAATGGTAAGCAAGTCGATTGGTATTTAACTAATATTTTTGAAGATAAGTTAGAAAAAATTCTTATTTATACAGGAAATCAATATCATATATATCAGGTTTGGACTAGTAATGGGAACATTATTTTAAATACATCTGAAGGTTATTATCAATTAAATTTGAGAAGTGGAGAAATTTTAGAATTAGATAAAATGAATGGTATAAGTAATGAGTATCTTGTTTATAGTGAATGGCCGGAAGAGGGGGAATTTACAAATCAAAGTTTTTGCATAGATTACTCTGAAAGTGAAATATATAATTTACTTTCTAGACGATTAAGAATTAATGGCATTGTTGATAATATCGCTATTGTTCAAATTTTACCAAATACATCAAATGATGAACACGTCAGTTTAAATGCTTTTTTAGAGAGCTTAAGGTTTGGTATTAATTCTAGTGATTTTTCAATATTCTATTTGAACTTAAAAGAATCAAAATTTTTAATATTAGATTTAAGTTCTGAAGATGATCGTAAGTGGTATATGAATATTAAATATCTAAATACTGATTATAATGAAAAGATATTGAATCACTTTCAAAATGTAATTAATTATCAAGATAAAATACACGAGAGGTGATATGATTTGATATACGATATTAGTTTGGTTGTCATTTTTTAGTTAGTGTTAATAATTTTGTTTAAACTGCAGATAGTTGATCATCTAAAATCAACTATCTGCTATTTTTATGTTCTTAAAATCGAATAATTTCTATTAAAGTACCCAGATTTTAACGAATTTATGAGTGTTTTATGATAAAATAAAAGGTATGAATACTTCAACAACTCGGTCTATTACCTACAATGGTGACACAATTGAATATGAGTTAACAATCAAGCGTGTAAAGAATATAAATATGCGTGTGCACAAGGATGGTAGTGTCCATGTTTCGGCGAATGCTTATGTGCCAGATCATCGTATCGATGCATTTGTTATTGAAAATATACCCTTTATTGAGAAGGCTCGTTTTAAATTAGAAGCATTAACGGCACAGCGTATAGAGGCATTACAATATGTAACGGGTGAAACCGTATCTATTTTGGGCATGCCTGTTACGCTAGAGGTGCTAGAAACATCTGGCAAACCACATATCAAGTTTGATGGTTCTAATCGCATGGTAATGTTTGTTAAGTCTGATTACATTTATGAAAACAAGCATAAATTAATGCAAACCTTTTGGCGCCAGCTAGGGGAAAAGGTGTTTACCCATTGGGCGAAGGTCGTGTATCAACGCTTTCACCAACAACATATTGATGTGCCCATGCCTACGGTAAAGCAACAGCGCATGAAGAGTCGGTGGGGTTCTTGTACGCCATCAAAGCAGCTCATTAAGATGAATATGCGTTTATTAGAAGGACCACAGGCTTATATTGAATATGTTATGGTTCATGAGTTTGCTCATTTTAAATACTTGGATCATTCCAAGAACTTTCACAATTTAGTGGCCCAATTTTTACCAGATTGGAAGGCCCGTAAGAAATCGTTAAATATCTATTTTGCACATAGACCGTAAGGAGGTGTACCATGAAGCCATTTGTACATTTACATAGTCATACGGAATTTAGTTTATTGGACGGCATCAGCCGTTTGCCGGATATGGTGCGCCGCGCGAAGGAACTGGAACAACCAGCCCTTGCCATTACGGACCATGGCAATATGTATGCAGCCATCTATTTTTATAAGGAATGTGTGGCACAAGGCATTAAACCAATCATTGGGTGTGAAGTGTATGTCACAGAAGGTAGTCGCCTAGATAAGCAAGAGGGGCGTAGCCGTGAACGACTTAAGCATTTAATTTTATTGGCCGAAACGATGGAAGGGTATCGAAACCTCGTTAAAATCGTATCGAAAGCCTCTACGGAAGGCTTTAATTATAAACCGCGCGCTGACCATGATTTATTGCGTCAATACAGTAAGGGCATCATTGCCCTTAGTGCGTGTATTCAAGGGGAAGTGCCACAATATATCTTGCAAGATAACATGGATGGGGCTCGCCGCGCTGTTGAGTGGTACATTGAAACCTTCGGTAAAGATAATTTCTTTTTAGAAATTCAAAATCACGGTTTACCTGAAGAGTTACGAGCTCAGCAAGTGCTATGCCAATTAGCCGACGAATATGGCCTTGGCATCGTGGCGTCCAACGATTTCCACTATGTTATGAAAGACGACGCTGATGCTCAGGATATTCGCGTTTGTATTCAAACGGGCCGATGTCGCGCCGAAGTAGATCGTTTGAAATTCCCTAATGATGAGTTCTATCTAAAATCTGGGGATGAGATGGCGGAGCTCTTTGGACATATCCCTGGAGCGTTAGAAAATACTTTAAAGATTGCAGACCGATGCACTGTAGAATTTAATTTTGATGAACACCATTTGCCGCACTTTGACGTGCCTGAAGGGGAAACGTCTAAAACTTATTTGCGTAAGGTTTGTGAACGAGAAATACCACGCTTATATGGCGATACATCGGAAGAACTCAAAAAACGTCTCGATTACGAACTCGATGTTATCGGAACTATGGGCTTTGAAGACTACTTCCTTATCGTATGGGACTATGTGCGCTATGCGCGAGAACACGATATTCTAGTTGGCCCAGGTCGTGGCTCTGCAGCCGGTTCTGTGGTAGCTTATTTATTAGGTATCACAGGGCTCGACCCATTACAATACGATTTGCTCTTTGAACGATTCCTCAATCCAGAACGGGTTAGCATGCCTGATATCGATATCGATTTCTGCTATGAAAAGCGGGGCGAAGCTATCGACTATGTAACGCGGAAATATGGACAGGCTCGCGTGTCCCAGATTATCACCTTTGGTACGGAAGCGGCTCGCGCCGTTATTCGCGACGTAGGTCGTGTGCTCGATTTGCCACTAGCTGAGGTCAATCGCATTGCAAAGATGATTCCTAATGAATTGGGTATCACCTTAGAAAAGGCTTTAAAAGGTAAAGATTTAAAAGCTTTATATGATACAGACCCTAATGTAAAAGAGTTATTTGATTTCGGGCAAAAACTAGAAGGCATTGCGCGTAACTCGTCTACTCATGCGGCGGGTGTCGTAATTTCTGCGGACCCTCTAGATGACCATGTGCCTGTACAAAACTCTAATGAAGAAGGCTTTGTCACTCAATATGATAAGGATAATATCGAAGAATTGGGCCTGCTAAAAATGGACTTTTTGGGCCTCCGTACATTAACTGTTATGGGGGATGCCCTTAAGCTCATTAAGGCAAACCGAGGTATCGATCTCGATTTAGATGCCATCCCATTAGATGATAAAGCGACTTGTGAGCTCCTTACTAAGGGCGATACATCCGGTGTATTCCAGCTTGAGTCCGATGGGATTACCAAGCTCGTTATGGATTTGAAACCGGAGCATTTTGAGGATTTAATCCCTCTCGTTGCATTGTATCGTCCAGGCCCTTTGGGCTCTGGCATGGTGGCGGATTTTATCGACCGCCGTCATGGTAAAAAAGAGGTGACCTATTTACATCCGATTTTGGAACCTATCTTGAAAGACACCTTCGGCGTTATTCTCTACCAAGAACAGGTTATGCAAATTGCATCTGCCATGGGTGGGTTCTCCCTTGGACAAGCGGATTTAATGCGCCGTGCGATGGGGAAGAAAAAAGAATCCGTCCTCAAGGCGCAACGGGAATCCTTTATACAAGGTTCTATTAACAATGGCATCGAAGAGTCCATTGCAAACGAAGTCTTTGACTTGCTCGTTTACTTCGCCGGCTATGGCTTTAATAAATCTCATAGTGCGGCCTATGCGTACATTGCGTACCAAACGGCGTACCTCAAAGCACACTACTTCCCAGAATTTATGGCCGCTACCATGACCAGCTTTATGCAAAATATGGATAAGCTCACATACTATATCAATGCTTGTAAAAAACATAATGTGCAGGTCCTCGGTCCCGATGTGAATCATTCCTTGCGTAGCTTTGCCGTACAAGGCGATGCAATTCGCTTTGGCCTTGGGGGCATCAAGAACGTAGGGGATAATGCTATCGACCGACTCATCGCAGAACGTGAGGCCAATGGTCTCTATACGAGCATTACCGATTTCTGTCGCCGCGTAGATAGCAAGGTCGTTAATAAACGCTTGCTTGAAAGTTTAATTCGCTGTGGTGCCATGGACGGATTTGAGGAAAATCGTAATCAATTATTGCACATGTATGAAAGTGCACAGGCCGTAGGGGCTAAGCAGCAAAAGGATGCTGCCATGGGCACTATGAGTCTCTTTGGTGAAAGCACAGATGATGTCGATATGATTCCAGTGCCGAATCTACCTGATTTATCAGAAGATGATAAGTTGAAGGATGAAAAGGACTATACAGGATTCTATATTACGGGCCATCCATTGCAAGGGTATAACAAGGAATTGAAAGGTCTCTTTGAATTGGGGAAACTACTTGAAAACCCAGAGCGTTTTGATTGTCAAACGATTACCTTTGGCGGTCTCATTGCTGAAAGAGGGGATAGACCTACAAAACGGGGCGATGTCATGAGTATTCTTCGCATCGAAGATTACTCTGGTTCCGCTCAAGTGGTGGCATTCCCAAAGGTATTTGCTCAGAGCCAACAATTCTTGGCCGTCGATATGGTTGTTAAGGTGCGAGGCCGTGTTGATGCGGATGAAAAAGGCGTACAGATTATTGCAGACCGCATTGCACCGCTAAAGGTGAACTACAACAATGCACGACAAATTGCCATCCATATTCGCGGTGCCTATGATACACCAGAGAATAGTAATGCGTTGAAGGACATACTTTCACAAGCAGAAGGGCAAGTGCCGACAGCATTATATTTACATAAACAACGAAAACGAATTAATTTATCACCTCAATTATGCTTTGCACCTACAGATGAGATTATCGCACGTATTGAAGCGGTGTTAGGTGAAGGTGCCGTAGAGGTGCAATAGAGTATATTAAATACCATCCCATTTAGGAGGATATATGAAACGTACAAAAATCGTATGTACCGTAGGTCCGGGCACGGATAAGTTCGGTATTTTAGAAGATATGATGCGCGCTGGCATGAATGTGGCTCGTTTTAACTTCTCTCATGGTTCTCATGAAGAGCAAGCGGAGCGTATGCAAATGGTGCGTGATGCGGCGATGATTGTCAATAAACCAATCGCATTGTTGCTCGACACAAAGGGGCCTGAGGTTCGTCTAGGACTGTTTAAAGAGGGCAAGGTGTTCCTCGAAGCGGGTCAACAATTTACATTGACTACGGATGATGTAGAAGGCACGTCAGAGATTAGTACTGTAAACCATAAAGGTTTAGTAGGCGATGTGCACGTTGGCGATACGGTTCTCTTAGCTGATGGCCTTGTTCGATTGACCATCGATGCCATTGAAGGTAATAACATCATTACGACCGTTCAAAACAGCGGTGAAATCGGCAATCGTAAACGCGTGGCCGTGCCAGGCGTAGCACTTAGCTTGCCACCTGTATCCGAGCAAGATGAATTAGATTTGCGCTTTGGGTGCCAAAAAGGTGTAGACTTTGTGGCCGCATCCTTTATGCAACGTGCTAAGGATGTAGTGGCTATTCGTCGCATCTTGGAATCTGAGCAAAAGGATATTAAGATCATCGCCAAAATTGAAAATGCTGAAGGGGTTAATAATATTGATGAAATCCTTGATGTAGCGGATGGTCTTATGATTGCCCGTGGTGATTTGGGCGTAGAAATTCCTGCCGAAGAAGTACCGGTATTGCAAAAGATGATGATTGAAAAATGTAATCGTCTTGGTAAACCTGTTATTACGGCTACGCAAATGTTGGAATCTATGATTCAAAACCCTCGTCCTACGCGCGCCGAAGCGAGTGATGTGGCCAATGCAATCTTAGATGGCACCGATGCGATTATGTTATCTGGTGAAACTGCTAATGGCGCATATCCGGTGGAAGCGGTTACAACGATGACACGTATTGCAGAGGTAACGGAGCAATCCGTCATTTATGATTATAAGAGTAGAACGCAGGAAAGCGATGATGTGACTACTACTGAGGCTGTATGTTTAGCCAGTGTACGCGTTGCCAGTGACCTAGGGGCGGCAGCTATTTTGACATGCACCGAATCTGGGCATACTGCGATTAGTGTGGCTCGTCATCGTCCTGATTGTAAAATTATCGCCATTACACCACATGATGAAACGATTCGTCGCATGCAATTGTGCTGGGGCGTTGAAGCCATCAAGGGCCGTGAAAATATCAACTCTGATGAGATGGTAAAACAGGCGATTACCGGTGCTCTCGGGGCGAATGCCATCAACTCTGGTGATTTAGTTGTCGTTACCGCTGGCGTACCTTCTGGTTCTACAGGTACTACGAATATGATTCGCGTTCATATTGCAGGCAAGGTGTTGTTATCTGGCAATGGTATCTTGCGTAAATCCGCTACGGGTCGCGTATTTATTGCAGCTAATCATAAGAATGATTATGAAAGCTTCCAATCTGGTGATATCCTCGTAGTAGGGACTATGGAACCAGAATTGATGAACATTGCTAAACGAGCGGGCGGTATTGTAGCCGTAGAAGATGGTTATACATCAGATAGTGCCATTGCAGGCATTACCTATGGTATTCCTGTCATTTTAGGCGCCAAAGACGCTCATGACGTATTGCTGGAAGGCGCAGAGGTCACCATCGATGGTGAACGGGGCAAGGTCTTTGCAGGCATTGCGAATGCACGATAAGCAATATATAATGTAAATAGGCTAGTCATAAAAAAGGAGTACGACTATGGATGATAAAGAATGGCGTACCTTTGTAACCGTTGTGGATGAAGGTAATATAACAAAAGCAGCTGAAAAACTATTCGTTTCGCAGCCTGCTTTGAGCTATCGACTGCGTCATTTAGAGGATAGCGTAGGGTACTCCTTGTTGCTTCGTACGACAGAAGGTATTGCATTGACGCCACAAGGTGAAATCTATTATGACTATTGCAAACGCATGCTGCATGATAGAGAGGCCTTAGAACACGCGTTGACATCGTCTACTGGTAAGATTCAAGGTACCTTAAAAATTGCATCATCCATCAATTTTGCAGACTATGAATTACCAGCTTTGTTGAAATCGTTCCGCGAACAGTATCCAGATGTACATATCCAAGTTAAGACAGCTTTCAGCCATCAAGTTGTAAAGATGTTTAATACCGGTGATTGTATGGTTGCTTTTGCACGCGGTGGCTATGAGGTATCCGGCAATTCAGAATTGCTATTGGAAGAACCGTATTGCTTGGTATATAAAGAGTTAGTACCACCAGAATCGTTGGAGAAGGTGCCTTTTATTCGATACCAAACCGATGCATCGGTAGCTAATATCATTGAAAAATGGTGTGCTGAGCATTTTGATGAGCCCCCTATTGTGGCGATGGACGTCAATTCCATGAGTACATGTCGTCACTTTGTGCGGGCCGGACTCGGATGGTCTATTCTAACCTATATGGGGCTTGGATCTTGTAAAGACAAAGATATTTATGTTAGCCCATTGCGTAGCAAGGATGGCACGTATATTACGCGTGATACCAATATGGTATACACAAAAGAGTCGGCCAATTTAATTGCTGTCAAAACATTTATCGAGTACGTACGAGATTACTATAAAAAACACACTGTCGTAGACGATAGTATTTTTAGAGAATATAAATCATAACATGTAAGTGCATGTATACATCTTGTTAGAGGTGTATGCATGCATTTTTTTCATTTACACCTAAAAATCTATGAGAAAAATGCATAAAAAGTATGAATGACAGTTATAAAAAATTTTATGACCCCTATAAAGGTAATCTATTTTTCAGAAAATGATTATCAACGTATAATGAAATCATACTAAATACAAGAATTCATAAGTAATAGTCGCGTATTACGAATTGCTTGGGTAGTGTTAGGATGAACAGTATATGCCTATGTTTATAAGAAAGGAAAAAACATGGAAAGACTTGTAAAATTAGCCGTTATTGTGCTAATCCCAATTATCCTCTGGTTTACAACTCCACCAGCAGGGCTTTCTGCGGAAGCGTGGCGCCTATTTGGTTTCTACATCGCAGGTATCTTAGGTTTGATTTTAAAACCATATCCAATTCAAATTATTTTATTATCCGTATTATCTGCTTCTGCATTATTCATGGATAATGCAAAAGATATTTTGGTAGGTTATGGCTCCACAGCATTGTGGATGATCATTGCAGCCTTCTCCTTGAGCGTTGCATTTGGTAAAACTGGTCTTGGTCACCGTGTAGCTTACCACTTAATCCGTGCATTCGGTTCCACAGTATTGCGTTTAGGCTATGTAACAGCGCTTCTTGACTTAATCTTGTCTCCAGCAACACCTTCTAATACAGCACGTGCAGCTGGTATCGTATATCCTATTAACTTATCCATTGCAGAATCTATCGGTTCTTACCCTGGTGATACTGCAAAACGCGGCGGCTCCTTTATCTTGATGAATGGTTACTTCGTAACAAAGATTACGTCCTTCATGTTCTTAACAGCTATGGCTCCTAATGTGTTGGCACTGGATTTCGTTACTAAGATTACAGGCCTTACTATGAACTGGGTTGAATGGGCAGTGGCTTTGGCACTTCCTGGACTTGTAATGTTATTTTTTGTTCCTCTTGTAGGCTACTGGATTGACCGTCCTGAAGCTGTAAAAATCGACAATAAGAAATTGGCAGACGAAGGTCTTGCAAAATTAGGACCTATGAAAATGTCTGAAAAAATCTTGGCTGTTGTATTCATTCTTGCTCTTCTTGGTTGGGCCTGGCCTTCTATTGGATATTTTTTCCCAGCTATCGCTTTTGATTTGAGTCCTACAGCAGTAGCATTAGTTGCTATGACTGTTGTTTTCTTATCCGGCATCATCACATGGGAAGATATGGTTCAAACAAAAGCTGTTTGGAACACATTCATCTGGTTCGGTGCTATCCTTGGTTTATCCACAGCTTTAACAAAAGCTAAATTCTTTGCTTGGCTTGCTACATTTATGGAAGCAAACTTGGCACTCGATGTGTCACCACTCGTAGTAGTATTGATTCTTTCCGCTATCAGCGTTGTAATTCGTTACTTATTCGCTTCTAGTACTGCATATATCGCATCCATGCTTCCTGTATTCTTAACGGTAGGTATGGCAGCCGGTGTTAACCCTGTTATGTTTGGTCTAGTATTGCTTGCTACAAATGCATTTGGTGGCCTCGTAACTCACTACGGTGCATCCCCTGGTCCTATCATCTACTCTGCAGGTTATAATAACTTGAAAGAATGGTGGACTGCTGGTGGTATCCTAGCAATCTTGAGCTGGATCTTACTCTTTGTAATAGGTATTCCTTGGTGGACTTTCATCGGTATGATTTAATCATCATATAATTTTATACTCATCATTGTTTTTACGGCTTAGGACAGACTTCGCGACGGTCTGGTCTTTGCCATTTGATATATTTTTTTAGTGAAAGGATGTAACATGGCACAATTAGTGAAAGCTGCGCAAGCAGGCTTCGACGAAAAAAATGATGCATTAGTAACGGTTGAACCGATTACTAGCGGCATCGAAATCGAATTGACTTCCAAAGTTATGCGTCAATATGGCGACCAAATTAAATCTGTTATCTTAAACACCGTGAAAGAGGCTGGTTTTGACGGTGTAAAAGTAACTGTACAAGATAAAAATGCTTGGGATTACACAATTAAAGCTCGCGTGTTGGGCGCATTAGAAAGGGGGAGCAAAGCATAATGGCTAACGATAAAACATTTCCAGAAGTAAAAACTAATCCGCTTACAGAAGCGGCTAAAAAACGCTTATCTCGTTCCATGATGTTCGTTCCTGGTAATACACCAAAAATGATTAACAGTGCTGATATCCACGGCTCTGACTCTATCATGATCGATATCGAAGATTCCGTGCCTATTACAGAAAAAGACACAGCTCGTCTTTTGACTGCAGAAGCATTGAAATCCCGTAAATTCCGCGCTGAAACTGTAGTTCGTATCAACCATCCTACACAAACACCTTATGGTTATGATGACCTTGATGTTATCGTTCCAGCAAAACCTGATATGATTCGTTTACCTAAAACTGAAGATGTTTCTGAAGTTGAAATCGTAGCGAAGAAAATTGAAGAAGTGGAAAAAGCTAATGGCTGGCCAGAAGGTACAATCAATATCATCGTAGCTATCGAATCCGTTCGTGGCTTATACAATGTTCGCGAAATCTGCCATGGCCCACGCGTAGTTGCTATCGCGCTTGGCGCTGAAGATTACCGCGCTGACCTTCGCACAGGTAAACATAAACCAGCTGTTGAATTGTTGTTCGCTCGTCAAACAATCCTTCATGCAGCACGCGAAGCAGGTATCCGCGTCATCGATACTGTATTCTCCGATGTAAAAGACCCTCAAGGTTTCCGCGAAGAAGTTGAATTCATTAAAGCATTGGGTTATGATGGCAAATCTTGCATCCATCCAAGCCAAATCAAAATTATCCACGAAGTATTCACTCCTGATGAAAAAGAAATCGCTCATTCCGTTAAGGTATTGAACAGCTATGCTGATGCATTGCGCAACAATAAAGGCGTAATCTCCGTAGATGGTAAAATGATCGATGGTCCTATCGTAGTTCGTGCACAACGCGTAGTTGACAAAGCACGTGCAGCAGGCATTAAAGTTGAATTAGAGGAAGGAGCAGAATACGATGTTAAATAAAGTAGGTCGCGATATCCCAACAAATATCCCAGCACTAGAAGGTCGCGAAGTATATCAAGGTGAATTCGCAATTGAACCTAAGGCTAAACGTGCAGGTAAACCTGTTCACATGAGCCGTGTTGGTACAAATAAAGTTCTTGCTTCTATTGATGAAGCAATCGAAAAAGCTGGCGTAAAGGATGGCATGACATTGTCCTTCCATCATCATTTGCGCAATGGCGACTATGTTATGAAAATGGTTATGGAACGCGTTCAAGCGAAAGGCATTAAAGATATTACAATCGCTTCTTCTTCCTTGTCCCCATGCCATGACTTCTTGGTAGAAATGATTCAAGACGGTACTGTTACAGCTCTCGAAACATCTGGTTTACGCGATCGTCTTGGTAAATTCTTAACACAAAACCCTGGCGTATTAAAACGCCCTGTAGTGATTCGTTCCCATGGTGGCCGTGCTCGTGCTATCGAATCTGGCGAAGTTCATATCGACGTAGCTTTCATGGGCGCTCCTACAGCTGACCCTCGCGGCAATGCAACTGGTCGTATGGGTAAATCCGCATGTGGTGCACTTGGCTATGCTAAGGTTGACTCTCACTATGCAGACAAAACTGTTATCATCACTGATAACCTAGTTGACTATGTACACAACTATGCTGTTCCTCAAACTGACGTAGATTATGTTGTTGAGGTTGAAAGCATCGGCGATCCAGAAGGTATTGCTTCTGGTGCAGTAGGTTTCACTAAGAACCCTATCCAAATTAAAATCGCTGAATTAGCTGGTGAATTCCTTGACCAAGCTGGCATCATTAAAGATGGTTTCGTATTCCAATTGGGTGCTGGTGGTGCTCCATTGACAGTTGCGAAATTCATCGCTGAAAAACTTCGCAAACGCGGTGAAGTAGGTGGCTTTGCTATCGGTGGTGCTACTGGTATCTTGACTGGTATGCTTGAAGAAGGCTTGATTCGTGCTATTTACGATACTCAAACATTCGATACTACTGCAGCTGCATCTTTGGATAAAAACCCTGCACACATCGAAATGTCCGCTTCCATGTACGCTAACCCATGGACTGACTGCACTACAAACTACCTAGACGTAGTATTCCTTGGTGCTACTGAAATCGACCTTGATTTCAACGTAAATGTAATGACAGACTCCAATGGTGTATTGATGGGCGCTTCTGGCGGTCACTCCGATACAGCAGCAGGTGCTAAATGCACAGTTATTACTTGCCCATTGATCCGTGGCCGCTTGCCAATGATCCGTGATAAAGTAGCTACTGTAATTACACCAGGCTCTTCCGTTGACGTACTCGTTACTGAATACGGTATCGCAATCAACCCAGCTCGTACTGATTTGATTGAACGCTTCAAAGATAGCAACTTGCCTATCTACACAATTGAAGAATTACAACAATTAGCATTCGACTTAGTAGGTAAACCACAAGACATTCCTGTGTCTGACAAAGATGAAGACATCGTGGCAATCGTAGAATACCGCGATGGCTCTATCATCGACGTGGTTCGTAAACCTCTATAATTGAAAAAAGACCCTCTCCATGGTCCTAGGACTCACACATGCCTGAAGTTCCTCTACGGACCACGGAGAGGGTCTTTTTCTTATCACAGTTACGTTAGATTTATTGTATAATTTAGATAATAATATATTATTTATTTTGTATAAGGTGAGAGAAGGTTTAGTATGACAAATGTAAAAAAAGATAGTTTGTCTGCAAAGGGCTTGTCAATTCAAGTATATACAGAAGACTTTATGAATGATTATATTAGTCTAACAGACATAGCTCGATATAAAAGTGATGAACCTAGTGATGTAATTAAAAACTGGATGAGAAGAAAAGATACTATTGAGTTTTTAGGTTTGTGGGAGAGCTTAAATAATACGAATTTTAATTCGGTCGAATTCGACCGAATTAAATCTGAAGCGGGATATAATTCATTTACTTTATCGCCCAAGAAATGGATAAGTTTAACAAATGCAATCGGCATTATTTCGAAGAGTGGTCGATATGGAGGGGCTTTTGCATATAGTGACATAGCTTTTGAGTTTGCTTCATGGATTTCGGCTGAATTTAAAATGTACGTCATACAAGATTATAAGCGTCTTAAATCAGATGAAAATTCAAAGTTATCCTTAAATTGGAATTTGAATCGTGAAATATCAAAACTTAATTATAAAATTCACACAGACGCTATTAAAGAATATCTTTTAAATGATTTAACAGATGAGCAATTATCATATAAATATGCTAGCGAAGCAGATTTGCTAAATGTAGCATTATTTGATAAGAGAGCTAAACAGTGGCGTGATGAAAACCCTAAATTAAAAGGTAATATGCGTGACTATGCTAATTTACAGGAATTATTAGTTTTAGCTAACATGGAAAGCTATAATGCAATTTTAATTAGTAAGGGCATTTCTCAAAAGGAAAGAATGATAGAATTAAGAGCATTAGCTAAAAAACAATTATTGTCATTAAAATCCTTAGAAAATAAAAAGCTTATATCTAAAGATAATTTGTAGGAGAGTATATAGCAGTATTTTGGACTTTCTTGATATTAATAGGAGAGAGACTATGAGCCAAGTATTTAAACAGGATTTAACGGATACTTCAGGTCGTCCTGGTGGTATATTTTTTGTTGAGTTGCTGATGGCGGAGCATTGTGATATACTTGACCGTGAGCATATGGTTGAGGTATTTACAAAGCACTTAGGCACTGTAGATTGTTTTAGTTATGGGGCGGATTCAGCTGGTTTTGCACCTCAGAATTATAAGGTGCATTATGAGGATAATGATGCAGAGGTTCCTCCAACATTGATGATTACAAAATGTGAGAAAATTGATAAGCCTGTATTAGACGATTTTGATCGTAGTCAGGTATGGAATTGTCCCAATGTAGATGACTTGTTGGCAGAGTGCGAATATAGAGTATTTGCTACGGATATGTTAGCTGCTGGTTTAGAGTCAAAACAGCGTGCTGATATGCTCGTAAAGTATGTAGATGCTTTGTTAGAATTATATCCGGCTTGTAAGGCCGTTGTCTTTGGTCCATCTCGTAAGTTTTTAAGTCGTGAATCGATTGAAAATTATCCAGATAAGGCTGTAACTCGTTTTATTGATTATGCAGTTAATGTGCGATATTTTAACATTCAGGGAACAGATGACATGATGGTTGACTCGGTGGGGATGAGCACCTTATTCTTGCCTGATGTACAGTATCACTTTCATGGTATAAATCCTGATGATGTAGTTATTCATGCATATAATATGCTGTATTTTATTTTAGAAAATGACAATCCTGTGGGTGATGGTGATACTATTAGCGGCCTAGAGAATGGAGAATTGGATTCAAATGTTCAATGGACATTGCATTATGAGGATTCTCTAATTCAACCGGTGAGAGCAGTGCTTGATGTAAATATGGGTGAATATGCTTCAGGAACTCGTTAGTTGTTAATTGATGAAAGGTGGAGGTATTATGAGTAACCAACGTGTTTTTGATATGGAACTTGTGAAAGTTGAAAGTTTGGAGAAAGCTGTTAAGACGCCATTTTATCAAACTGATTCCACAGGTGGTTCAGTATGGGTTATTAAACCTGGTCAAACCTTACCAAAACATTATCATCATCACTCTGATGATATATGGGTCATATTGCAAGGCAAGGGTGTATTTTATCCAACGCCTGATACAGAGGTGCCTTTTACAAAGGGGCAAGTTATAGTATCTAAAAAGGGTGAATGTCATGGTGCAAAAAATACTGGAACGGAAGATGTTGTCTTTGTGAGTATCGTTGCTCCGGTGCCTGCTGATTATGATCCTGTTAATACTAATTAATATGAAAGTACATTATAGTATTTTCTTATCTTTTGATAGAGATATATTCATACTATAAAGTATTTTTTTTAGGAGTTATAACAGAAAGTGGGTCACTAGTGAGGTAGAAGGACTCAAATTCTTTATGATTTGATTTTATACAATGTGTTTTTGTGGCGTTGAATAAGAATTTTTAGTATAATATAGAGATAGATAACAAACTATATAAACTAAAAATAGCAAGGAGGTTCTTATGAATCCATATATGACACAAACGCCGAATGCTAATGATGTAGCATTGGTAGAAAGTATTGTATCGCAACGGTTAAAGGGTTCCATTTTATGGATGGTTGTTGGTTTATTGACCACATTGGGGATTGGTGTTGCGACGCTAATGAACCCATCTTGGGCGCGCTTTGCAGCTAGCAATTTTAATATTTTATTGATTGCAGAAATCGCCGTAGTATTCTTGTTTAGCATGCGTACGTATAAGGCTAATGTTATGTCTTTATATGCGATGTTCTTCATCTATAGTGCATTGAATGGCGTAACCTTATCACTTGTTTCGTTAGCGTATGGCATCATGGAAGCTACTGTACCTGCATTGATTGGGGCGTTGGCGTTCTTCGTTGCCTTCTCTATTGTAGGTCTTACGACTAAGAAAAATTTAGCCGGATTAACGCCGTATTTGGTGGCGGCTATCTTTGGTATGATTATCGTAAGTCTCGTGTTTATGGCAGCATCGTATTTTTCGATTCCATATCTTAGCTCCATTAGTTATAGTACAATTAGCTTAATTCTTGGCTACGTTGGGGTCGTGGTATTTTCCATCTTTACAGCTGTTGATATGAACATGATTAAAAATAGCGTTACTCAATTGGCACTATCTGAAGATGAAACGATTTTAGATCGTATTGAAATTGCTGGTGCACTTAGCTTGTATCTTGATTTCATTAACTTGTTCTTATCCTTGTTACGCATCTTTGGTAACAGACGCTAATATCTAAATAGTGTATGTGAAAGCACCTTATATACTGTTAGAAATCTCAAGGAAGATTCTACATAACAGATATAAGGTGCTTTTTGTATGTTACATATTCTAATTCGTTGTTCCTATATTCTATATAATATCATTGACAGAGGACATTTGTTTTTTTAATATATTATGGTAAGTATCATATAGTAAGTAGAAAGGATTCATATGAACTCATCATCTGTACCAGAGTCTCAAAGTGGGACCATCGATTTCAAGGATTTTACAAGGCGGCGTATGTTGCATGTAATCCTGCCATTATTTATTGTTTCTATTATCGCCTTTTTAGACCGCGTGAATATCGCTTATGCAGGTTTGACTATGAAGGAGAATTTACCATGGTTAACACCAGAAGTATTTGGTATGGGCGCAGGAATTTTCTTTATTGGCTATGTTTTATTTGAAGTGCCGGCTTCACTATTAGCGTCAAGATTTAATGCCATGCACTGGGTGGCTCGTATCATGTTTAGTTGGGGCATTGTTTGTGTCCTCATGACGACAATGACTACAGAGTGGGAGTTCTTCTTATATCGATTCTTGTTAGGTTTATGTGAGGCGTCATTATATCCGGTTATCTATTCCTTATTGATACCGAATTGGTTTTTACCGAGAGAGCGGGCAAAGGCAATTTCTTTAATGCTTACATCTCTGTTATTCTCCAATATTATCGGTGGTCCATTAGCTGGTGTATTACTAGATACGACATTCTTTGGATTACATGGATGGCGAACATTGTTTATTGTAGAGGCTATACCAGCCGTTATCTTTGCTTTCATTTTTGCATTCTGGATGAAAGAAAAACCAGAAGAAGCCGCTTGGGTAACTGATGCAGAGAAAGCATATATCAAAGAAGAGCTTGCTAAGGAAGAAGCTGAAAAACAATCCGTAAAGAAATACACCATTTGGCAAGCATTGAAAGATCCAAAGGTATTGCGATTAGCATTAATTTATTTCTTGTGGGTTATTGGGTTCTGGGGATTCAGTTTCTGGATGCCACAAGTGCTTAAAAGTTTGTCCGGATGGCCACCAAGTGTTGTAGCCTGGTCTATTGCCATTCCGATGAGTGCTGCCTTATTAGTACAAGTTTTCTGTGGCTATTCCTCAGAGAAACGCAATGAGAAACGCTGGCATGTGGCGACCACATTATTTGTTGGCACCATAGGTTTTATTGCCACACCACATAGTCCATCACCTGAAATTAGCTTGTTATTCATCTGTTTAACGGCTGTAGGCGTGTATGGCGGTATGGGTGTATGGTGGACGATGCCGACTACATTCTTATCTGGCGCTGCTGCAGCAGGTGCGATGGGACTCATCAACTCATCTGGTAATATGGGCGGTTGGGTCGGTCCATATATGCTTGGCTTCATCAACGGTCATACAGGTAGCTTTACTATGGGCTATTATGTGATGGGCGCATGCATGTTCCTTGCAGGGCTTTTGGTATTAACATTGCCAAAATCTATGGAACATAAGGATGACTAGATAACATCATAGTAGAGTAATATAAAAAGAGCTATATCATTCATATTCTCACATATTGTGAGTGGATATGTTTGATATAGCTCTTTGTTTTATTTCTTTACATCCGGTACCTTACCAGGATTCATATCCAGGTTAAGATCGGTGGATTTTAACGGATTAGGATCTCCATCAGGAGGGATAACCTTTAGCTCTGGGTGTAACCATTCCAGTTGTTTTAGTTCCCAATCATATCTAGCGCCATCGTTTTGTAGTTGACGGATATATTTCTGCAATTCCTCGATTTGATCGCTATGCTTGTTCGCCATGCCTTCTAAAATATATAGGCGTCCAGCTACACTGTCTACGGTTGAACCGTCATGATCCTCATCGACGCGCCACTGTAGTTCCGATATTTGAAACTGCTGAATAATAATGACGATGATGAGCACTATGATAACTGCCCACATGGGCGTTTCTTTAGCTTTCAAAAGGGCCCGCAATTTTGATGCGAGCCCAGATGGTTTGTTCATTATTTATGAGCCTCCAATTGTAGACCAGGTAATGGCAATTTGGAGTTGACGAAGTCTAACCACAAGCGAGAAGCGTGGGAGAGGTAATGACCTTTTTTCCAGATTACATATAAGGTATGGATGATTTCTGGAACGAGAGGACGTACCACAACCTTGGATCCAACTTCTGTATTTTCACCTACCTCAGGGCAAAGGCGAGATGGTAGTAAGGCGATGGCAAGATCTGCACTTACTGTTTGCAACATAAGGTCACGTTGGCTTGTTTCAAACACGATATGAGGTTGGAAACCAGTGTGTTTACAAGCTTTGATGATTTCATCATGTAAATTGAAATCGTCCTTATGAAGAACGAAAGATTCTTCTGAAAGCATGTCCAAGCGAATTTCTGGTTCTTTTGCAAGTGGGCTCGTTTTAGGGACGATAACGGACAATGGGTCGGATGTGAGATAGAAGGATTCAAATTCTTTAGGATTTGGTTTCGTACAGATAATACCGATATCAATCAAACCTTCTTGTACGCTGATTTCGACCTTCTTAGAACCTTGTTCGTATAATTCTAAATCAATTTGAGGGTATACCTTTTTGAATTCGCCTAACAGTTGCGCAAAAATTGGCGCATCTGTAATAGGTGGGATGCCAATTCGAATGGAGCCTTGCTCCAAACGAAACTCGTTTTCAAAATCAGTTTTCAAATGTTCAAACATAAACACAACGCGTTTTGCGTGTGTTAAAAAGATGGTACCTCCATCAGTGAGTTCTACGGATTTAGCATTACGCATGAAGAGAACAACACCAAGTTCGTCTTCTAAAGCTTTAATTGTACGGCTAATCGCGGATTGTGAGATGTGCAAATTTCTTGCAGCCTTACTAAAGCTCTTTTGATCAGCTACTTCTACGAAGTATTTTAAATGGTGGAAATCCATAACTAACCCCCTAATATGTAAAAAATATTACAAACATAATTCAAAAAGCAAATTGATAAATGAGAATAATTATTACTAAAACGCAATTAGCTATTACTTTATGTAAAGCATGAATAGCGATATTGGCAAGGCGCCAAGCGCTGTATGTATTGCTTTGATATAGCCCACCACGTTATAATGGGTTTATAGGGCTATATCAAGTTATGATATTAGGAATTATGGTTGTGCCCACTACAAATGTATGTTCACACATAATGCCATAAATATATATAACATATATATTATTGCATTATTTTTTCATGTGCGCAAGTTTGTAATGGTTGTTATTCCTAAACATAATGATAGATTAAGCAAGTGTTCTATTTTTGCTAAATGCTTAAGGAGGCAATATTCACATGAGTCGTAAATTTAAAACTATGGACGGCAACCAAGCGGCTGCTCACGTTTCTTATGGTTTTACAGAAGTTGCTGCGATTTACCCAATCACTCCATCTTCTCCAATGCCAGAACACATTGACGAATGGGCTGCATCTGGTCGTAAAAACATCTTCGGTAACACTGTTCAAGTTGTAGAAATGCAATCTGAAGCAGGCGCTGCTGCTGCTGTTCACGGTTCCTTGCAAGCTGGTGCATTAACAACAACTTTCACATCTTCCCAAGGTTTGTTATTGATGCTTCCTAACTTATACAAAGTAGCAGGCGAATTACTTCCAGGCGTATTCCAAGTAGCTGCTCGTGCATTAGCTGCACATGCATTGGCTATCTTCGGTGACCACCAAGACGTAATGGCTGCTCGTGCAGCTGGCTGTGCTATGCTTGCAGAATCCTCCGTACAAGAAGTAATGGACTTGTCTGCAGTAGCTCACTTGACAGCTATTAAAACTCGTGTACCGTTCATCAACTTCTTTGACGGTTTCCGTACATCCCATGAAATTCAAAAAATTCAAATCTGGGACTATGAAGAATTAAAACCATTAGTAGATATGGAAGCAGTTCAAGCATTCCGTAACAACGCTTTGAACCCAGATGCTCCTGTAACTCGTGGTACTGCAGAAAACCCTGACGTTTACTTCCAACATCGTGAAGCATCCAACAAATTCTACTTGAACGTTCCTGACGTTGTAGAACACTACATGAACGAAATCAACAAATTGGCTGGTACTAACTACCAATTGTTCAACTACGTAGGTGCTCCTGATGCAACTGACGTAATCGTTACTATGGGTTCCTCCGCACAAGTAGTTGAATCCACTGTAAATTACTTAAATAAATTGGGTCGCAAAGTTGGTTTCATCAACGTTCACTTGTTCCGTCCATTCGCAACAGATCGTTTGTTGAAAGCTCTTCCTCAAACTGTAGAACGCATCGCTGTTCTTGACCGTACAAAAGAACCAGGCGCTTTGGCTGAACCATTGTTCTTAGACGTTCAAGCTGCTGTAGTTGACGGTGGCCGTAACATCAAAGTTATTGCTGGTCGTTATGGTTTGAGCTCCAAAGACGTTATCCCTGCAGACATCGTTGCTGTATTCGATAACTTAGCTGCTGACAATGGCAAGAAATTCTTCACATTGGGTATCAATGATGATGTTACATTCTTGTCCTTAGATCGTGCTCAAGGCGTAGAAGTTGAAACTCCTGGTTTGACTGAATGTAAATTCTGGGGCTTCGGTTCTGACGGTACTGTAGGTGCGAATAAATCCGCTATCAAAATCATCGGTGACCACACTGACATGTATGCACAAGCATACTTCGATTACGACTCCAAAAAATCTGGTGGCGTAACAATGTCTCACCTTCGTTTTGGTACAAACCCAATCAACTTACCTTACTTGATTACTGAACCTCAATTCGTAGCATGTCACCGTCAATCCTACGTACATGAATACGACTTACTTCGCGGTATCAAAAAAGGCGGTACATTCTTATTGAACTGTACTTGGTCCCCTGAAGAATTGAGCGAACATTTACCTGCTAAATTACGTCGTCAAATCGCAGAAAAAGAATTGAACTTCTACATCATCAATGCTGCGAAAATCGCTGCTGAAATCGGCTTAGGCGGTCGTATCAACATGGTAACTCAAGCTGCATTCTTCAAATTGACTGAAATCATCCCTGTAGATGACGCTATCAAATACTTGAAAGAATCCGTAGTTACTTCCTATGGTAAAAAAGGTCAAAATATCGTTGACATGAACAACGCTGCTATCGACCAAGGCGTTGGTGCTCTTGTAAAAGTAGACGTTCCAGCTGACTGGAAAAACGCTGTTGATGAAGGTGGCCACGCAGCTAAACCTGGTTGCGAATCTTGCCCATCCTTCGTTCAAAACATTGCACAACCAATCAATGCGCAAGCTGGTTATGATCTTCCTGTATCCACATTCGCTGGTTACGAAGATGGTACATTACCTGCTGGTACTGCTAAATTCGAAAAACGCGGTCCTGCATTGTTCGTTCCAAAATGGATGCCAGAAAACTGTATCCAATGTAACCAATGTTCCTTCGTATGTCCACATGCTACAATTCGTCCAATCTTGGCAACTGAAGCAGAAGTGGCTGCAGCTCCAGAACATTTCGAAACAATCCCTGCATTGGGCGCTAAAGACCTTCAATTCCGTATCGCAGTATCCCCATTAGATTGCTTGGGTTGCGGTAACTGTGTTGATATCTGTCCAGCTCCTAAGGGCAAAGCTATCGTAATGACTTCTATCGATTCCGAAATCGAACAAGCTGAAGCTTGGAACTACGCTGTTAACCTTCCTGTAAAAGAAAACCCTATGAAGAAGGAAACTGTTAAAGGTTCCCAATTTGAACAACCATTGTTCGAATTCTCCGGTGCTTGTGCAGGTTGTGGTGAAACTCCATACGCTAAATTGTTAACTCAATTGTTCGGCGATCGTATGATGATTGCGAATGCTACTGGTTGTTCCTCTATTTGGGGTGCTTCCATGCCAGCTTCTCCATACACAACTAACCAAGAAGGTCAAGGTCCTTCCTGGGCGAACTCCTTGTTCGAAGATAATGCTGAATACGGCTATGGTATGTACATCGGCGTTAAGAAAATCCGTGAACAATTGCTTGAAGTAGCTAAGAAAGCTGTTGAAACAGCATCTGGCGAATTGAAAGAAGCGTTGGAACAATGGATTGAATTCGCTAACCTTGGCGCAGCTACTCGTCAACGTTCCGCACGTTTGGTAGCAGCAATCGAAGCTGAAGGTGCTACAACTCCAGAATTGAAAGAAATCCTTGATAAGAAACAATTCTTAATCAAACGTTCTCACTGGATTTTCGGTGGTGACGGTTGGGCATACGATATCGGTTTCGGCGGTGTTGACCATGTATTAGCTTCTGGCGAAGACATCAACATCTGGGTATTCGATACTGAAGTATACTCCAACACTGGTGGTCAATCCTCCAAATCTACTCATGAAGCTGCTGTAGCTCAATTCGCAGCATCTGGTAAACGTACTAAGAAGAAAGACCTTGGCATGATGGCTATGTCTTATGGTTATGTATACGTAGCACAAGTAGCTATGGGTGCAGATAAAAACCAATTGATGAAAGCTGTTACAGAAGCTGAAGCTTATCCAGGTCCTTCCTTGATTATCGCTTACAGCCCATGTATCAACCATGGTATCAAAGCTGGTATGGGTAAAGCTCAAGAAGAACAACGTAAAGCAGTTGCTTGTGGTTACTGGGATCTTTACAGATACAACCCTCAACTTAAAGCTGAAGGTAAAAACCCATTCTCCTTGGATTCTAAAGAAGGCAACTACGACGAATTCCAAAACTTCCTTAAAGGTGAAGTTCGTTATGCTTCCTTGGCGAAAGCTGCTCCTGACGCTGCAGAAGAATTATTCGCTAAATGTGAAGAAGACGCTAAAGAACGTCGCTTAAGCTATGTTCGCTTACAAAAAGGTTTTGACGAAGTTAAATAATTAATTTCTCTAAACTGCATATACAAGAGGCATCCTCATTGAGGATGCCTCTTTTGCATCTATCATCCTTATGAATAGGTGTATAGTACGCATGATTTTGGTATAATAGATAGTATATATGTGTATTATTCATGTATTGTTTATACAATATATGTTTTTAACGATAGAGGATATTATGACTACGAATACAAATGACGTACAACAAACCATTTATAGTGAATTAGGCTATAAATCTATGCCATTCCCATATACCACACCGGCTACTCTTGAAGCCTATGCGGCCCTTGTGGGTATTTCAGCACCTAATCCTAAGAATGCTAGAGTGCTAGAGCTGGGTGCAACCTATGGTGGCAATATTATCTCCCAAGCATTATTTAATTCCGATGCTACCTTCGTAGGTATTGAGCTTTCACAAGAACAAGTTGAAAAGGGCAATGAAGTGATTGCGAATGCAGGGCTAACAAATGTTTCCTTAGTTCAATCTGATATTGCATCTATTGGTAGTGAAATTGGTACCTTTGATTACATTATCGCCCATGGTGTGTATTCTTGGGTCGATGACGGTGTTAAAGATGCGTTGTTGCGCCTTATCGATGAACATTTAGCAGAGGATGGTATCGCTTATGTGTCATATAACACATATCCTGGCTGGCATACGATGGAAGAAGTACGTCAATTGATGATGTTCAGCAACCGTGATAAGGCTCAGTTTAATCACAAGGAAAAGGTACTGCATGGCAAAACGATTGGTAGTATCGTAGGTAGTCAAATTTTAAAATATGACAATCTAAAGGAACGAAATAGTAAATTCCTAGGTGCTCTTCGATCTGTTATGCAAAAGGATGAATACTATGTTGGTCACGATCATTTAGAGCCTAATAATGACCCTGTTTATTTCTATCAATTTAACGACCATTTAGGAGCGCACAATTTAGCATATCTATGCGATGCTGATTTAACTTTATCTATGGTGCGTAGCTTTGATGCTGATATTGCAGATACGCTTGATAAATTGGCGCCTAATGATCATGTGGCTCAAGAGCAGTATTTAGACTTTATGCTAGATACAACATTTAGAAAATCTATTATATGCAAGGCTAACCATGCAGAATCCGTAACTTATGACATGGGAAATCCTGAACTTGTAAACTCTGTACCTATGCGTACTATTATTAATAGCTTTACGTACACCATTCTTTTCAATGAAGAAGTATTGTCCATGTTTGAAAACGATATTGTACGCGATACATTTCAGTCCATTATTAAGGATGGCGGTCAGTTTAATATGATCGAAGCTTTAGCCATTGTGAAAGCTGCTAATGATGCTGCTAAGGGCGATGATGAAAGCTTAGAAGCCGCTGTTAATGCGTTATATGTAGCTATGGCAGAACATATTGTACGCGGTGGTCTACGTTTTTTGAAACACCTACATCCGAAAGCTTACTATATGGAGGGCCAATCCTTTGTACCGGCTAGATTTACAAAATTTGTGAAAGCTTTAGTTGAATCCGGTACAGACATCATGTATGGGGCTACCTCTGAAAATGAAGCCGTGGAAAATCTGTCCGATGAAGATTTGATGTTTATGGAAATCCTCAATAAACCAAAGGCAAAATCTACTATCGTTAATGCGATTAAGAAAAATGTCTTTGGTGGTGCACAAGCTGGTCAGGCAAAAAATCAAACAGCTATGGCTGAAGCGTTCTATGCTGAATTGACGAAACGCATGGAAACATTAGGCTATTTAGAAAATAAAATTAAATAAAGGTATTTACTATGTTACGCGGTGTGATTGCTCTAAGATGCCATAAGATATAGATAAAGGCTAATTCTCGATATATAGAATTAGCCTTTATTTTTATGTTTAATATTTTCGTTTTATTTTATAAATATTACATTTAGTTATATTGAGTTGCATAAAAGATATAGGAAAGATGAAAAAATCCATGAAAAAAACATGAAGTAAACATGACTTTTATGATATACTTTGTATGAGTGATTTTGTGTACATGTAACAATATGGTCATAATAGGCCATATTTTGTTGTTAGTTAGTATAAGTATATTGTAAAAGGAGTTTTTCCATGGCATCTAAAAAGGCAGTACTAGTATATATACTAGAAATCCTACGAGATGAAACAGATGCGAATCATACATTATCTCAAGAGGAAATTCGTAGCATCTTAGCGAAGAAATATGAATTGACGGTAGATCGTAAAACCTTAGGTCGTCATCTAAATGATTTATATGAATCTGGTAATTTTAATATTGAGTGTGAAGAATCTGCACTAGGTACAGATGGATCGATTCGTCGTACCAATTTTTATATGATTCATCCCTTTGAAGAGGCTGAGTTACATTTGTTAATCGATGGCTTATTAGCATCACGTCATATTAGTGTAAATCAGCGTAAAGATTTGATTGATAAGGTATCTGCCTTGGGAGGCCGTTATTTTAAATCCCATGGAAAACAAATTAAGAGTACATCTGATTCTCTTGTGAGAAGTCAGGACCTATTCCTAAATATTGATCTCATTGAAAAAGCGGTGACGGAAGGGAGAAAAATTTCGTTAGTCTATTATCAGCCTAGTACAGATAATAAATTATATCCTAATCTTGATTATGCAGGTAATGAGCGAAATTATATTTTTAATCCCTACCAACTAGTATCTAGTCGAGGACTCTACTACTTGGTAGGTAACCACGATAACCATGATGATATGTCTACACTCCGTGTAGATCGAATTGGCAACATTAAGTTATTGGATATTCGCCGTAAGCCATTGCGGGAAATCCAAGGCTATCATAGTCAAAATACCTTTGATGTAGATAGATACATGAAGGAACATATCTATATGTTTGGTGGTGAATCAGTAACGGTAGTGTTTGAAGCAAAACGCAGTATCGTTAACCAAATTATTGACTGGTTTGATGGAAATGTAACATTTTTAAACGAGACGCCTCAAAAGGTGGAGTGTCGTGTTCATGTTAATCGGGAGGCTTTCAAATATTGGGCACTACAATATATGCAAAGTGTGAAAGTATTATCACCAGCATCATTGGTGTTCGATGTACGTGAAGCCATTCGTGATGGATTAGCACAATATGTACAAAAAGATGGGCAATAATTACAACAGCCCTTCAGTATTAAAAAGGAGCTATTGAGAAATCAATAGCTCCTTTTGTGCATTCTTAGAGAATATGCAATTTTTCTGCTTCTTTATAATCTTTTAATACTGGGCGTGGTGGTAATTTATCGAAAATGCTGACAAGATAAATCGCAATGGACGAGAATAAAAATCCCGGTACGATTTCATAGAGTCCAAAGAAGGCAAATTGTTTCCAAATTAGGACTGTAAGACCACCTACGACGATACCCGCGATACAACCGCGGCGCGTCATGCGTTTCCAGAATAGGGAGAAGATGATAGCAGGACCAAAGGCAGCACCAAAGCCAGCCCATGCGTAAGCAACCATCGTAAGGATGAGGCTATCTGGATTTAATGCTAAGAAAATGGAGATAGCCGCTACCAACAATACAACAATACGACTTACAAGCACGAGTTCTTTGTCGGTTGCAGTTTTGTGAATGATATTAGCGTAGAAATCATTAGCAATAGCAGAGGCTGTTACTAATAGTTGAGCAGATGCAGTACTCATGATAGCTGCAAGCACAGCAGACCAGATGAGGCCAGCCATAAATGGCGTAAATAAACGTTCCGTCATAACGAGGAATATCGTTTCTGCATCTGTACCCACTAATTTTTCTGGTAACATATATACATGACCGATGAGGCCTACGAAAATGGCCGCCAATAAGGAAAGGATAACCCAAACCATAGCGATATTTGTAGATTTTTTTAGTTCCTTCGCATCGGAAATCGCCATGAAGCGAACTAGGATATGTGGCTGACCAAAGTAGCCAAGACCCCAACCAAGGGAAGATATGATGCCGATAACAAGGGCAAACATATCACTCGTATCACCCCAGAGGTTTAAACCTTGAGGAAATTCGCTTTGGATGAGTTGCATCGTATCAATAGGACCACCTAAGTACATGGCTGCCGTAATAGGTACAGCCAAGATGGCGAAGAACATCAACGCCCCTTGAATACAGTCCGTCCAAGATACGGCGAGGAAACCTCCGAGGAAGGTATAAAATACTACAATGCCCGCCGTAATAAAGAGGGATACCGTATAGTCTAAACCGAAGATGGTATTGAATAATTTGCCTCCTGCCACAAATCCAGAGGATGTGTAGATGAGGAAGAAGATTAATATAAACAATGCGGAAATAACAGCTACCGAATGAGATTGATCGTGAAACCGATTTTTTAAATAATCCGGCAATGTTAAGCTGTCGCTAGCTACTTCCGTATGGTTACGCAATCTACGGGATACGAATCGCCAGTTGGCCCAGGTGCCCAAGGTAAGTCCTACGGCAATCCATACACCGGAAATACCTGTAGTATAGGCAAGACCCGGTACACCCATGAGCATCCAACCGCTCATGTCGGAGGCTTCGGCACTGAGTGCCGTAATCCACGGCCCTAGCTGTCTACCGCCTAATATATAGTCACCAATACTGTTCGATTTGCGATAATAGTAGACCCCGATGTACATCATCAGTCCTAAATACAAGGCAAAGGCGATTATGATCATTATGTTGTTGTGTGTCATGCCTATATAAAACCTCCTTAGGGTTGTTCACCACGTTAAAATACATACTAATTATTGTACCATAAATTGCCATTCTATAGGATATGTAAATCATATAATTTATTGGTATATATTGATGATATTGTTAAAATTACTAAACAGTATTATATGAAAATAACTCAAAAAATACCTCAAAAAATGATACAATAAATAGACACGATATTTCGTTTTGATATGGCATATAACATCGTTAATTTTGTACACATAGGAAAGGAGGTATACAGATGGAGGCTATTAATTCTCGTGATCGAGCGTTACAATTACTACAAACCTACTTTGGGTATACCTTCTTTCGACCGGCTCAGGAGGCACCTGTAGAGTCTTTATTAAAAAACGAGGATGTAGTGGCCATCATGCCTACCGGGGCAGGTAAATCAATATGCTTTCAAATTCCAGCACTTTGTAAATCAGGGCTTACCGTCGTATTCTCGCCCTTAATATCTTTGATGAAAGACCAAGTAGATGGTTTGGTGGATCAGAATATACCGGCTGCACTAATCAATAGTACATTAACGCAAACAGAATTTAATAAGACCATGTACGATGTGCGGAGTGGGAATATTAAATTATTATATATTGCACCAGAGCGCTTAGGTTCCAATTTCTTCTGCAATGTATTACGATCTATGCCAATCTCTCAAGTTATCGTCGATGAAGCGCACTGTATTTCGCAATGGGGTCATGACTTTAGACCTTCTTATCGATTGATTGGCGATTGGCTCGCCAGTTTGCCTAAACGTCCCGTAGTGGGGGCTTTCACAGCAACAGCTACGAAAGCCGTAGAGAATGATATTAAAAAATTATTAGGTCTCGATCATGCGAATGTATATGTTACGGGATTTGATAGGCCTAATTTATCGTTTTCCGTCATACGCACACCAAAGCGCATGGATTATGTAGTTGATTATGTGCGGCGCCATAGTCATGAAAATGGTATCATCTATTGCTCTACGCGAAAGGATGTAGAACGAGTCTACGATAATTTGACGCGTGCCGGAATCCAAACTGGATATTACCATGCCGGTTTATCCGATGAGATGCGCAAAGATATGCAAAATAAATACGCCTTCGACCAATTACAAGTCATGGTAGCTACCAACGCATTTGGCATGGGCATCGATAAGAGTAATGTGCGGTATGTGTTGCATTACCAAATGCCGCGCAATATGGAGTCCTATTATCAAGAGGCAGGCCGTGCTGGACGCGACGGTGCACCGGCGGAATGTATTCTGCTCTATAGTGGGCAAGATGTGCGAGTTCATAAGTATTTGATTGAACAAGGTCATTTAGAACCACAACGTGAGCAGGTAGAACTTAGAAAACTGCAGTCTATGATTGATTACTGTTTCTGTAGTACATGCCTAAGAAAATATATGCTCGCCTATTTTGGTGAAATCGTTCCGTGGCTCGAATGCAGTAACTGCAGTTCGTGTAATACAAAGGGGGAACGTGTTAATGTCACGAAAGAGGCAAAAGCCATTTTCCGAGCTATTATCGCCACAGAAGAGCGGTATGGTTCCTCTATGATTTCTTCCATCGTGCGCGGAGAACGAACTGATCGCATTACACGGGCAGGCCTTGATGCATTATCCGTCTTTGGTTATTTATCGGATGTAGGGGATAAAGAGATTAAGGGGCTCATACAACAATTTGTAGCATCTGGCTATTTACGGAGCTCTATGGGGAAATACCCGGTTCTATCCGTCACAGCCGGTGCAGAAGAGGTGTTAGCAGGGCATAAAGAAGTCGAAGAGATTAGGCAAGAGGTCATTGTACCATCTCGTAAAACGAAAAAGTCAGCCTCTATATCTCGCTCCGAAGTGCCTCGTTCTGGTTCTGGTGGGTTATTTGAACACTTACGGCAACATCGTAAACAATTGGCGTCGCAGTTGGGTGTGCCACCATATATTATATTCCCTGACACGGTGCTTATCGATTTAGCCAATATACGACCAAAAACATTAGGTGAGTTTGGCAATATAAAGGGCGTAGGGGAAGCAAAACTAAAAAAATATGGACTTTCATTTTTAGAGGCCATTTCACAATATAAGGGGTAGTAATTGGGCGTTTCTAAACGCTATATTGAATGATTTCCAATATGATTAGGGGGAACTATGAGCTTAGCAGATACACAATATCTCAATATTATTGAAAATATATTAGATCATGGTATATATGGTCAAAATAGAACAGGTATAGCCACATATAAATTGCCACAACAAATTATGCAGTTTGATTTACAAGAGGAATTTCCTATTTTAACCACAAAATTTGTGGCTTTCAAAACAGCTGTGAAAGAATTGTTATGGATTTGGCAAATGCAGTCCAATGATGTGCGTAAACTACAAGATATGAATGTTCATGTGTGGGATGAATGGATGCGCGAAGATGGGACTATTGGCAAGGCCTATGGATACCAAATTGCTAAATATAAACAGTTGGATAATCTCATCAAAACCATCAAAGAAGACCCTGATAGTCGCCGCATGATTGTTACATTGTGGAACATAGAAGATTTGCCTGATATGGCATTGCAACCTTGTGCGTATGAAACATTGTGGGATGTGGGCAATGGTTATTTAAACTGCATGCTTATCCAACGTAGTGGCGATATGGGGCTTGGCGTTCCGTTTAATACGGCTCAATATGCAGCTCTTTTATGTATGATTGCCCAAGTAACCGGTTTGAAGCCTGGTAAGTTTACTCATGTTATTAATAATGCACATATTTACGAAAATCATGTGGATGCATTGCGCGAGCAATTATCTCGTCGAGATCAAGCGTTGCCAGCGCCTAAAATTAGTGTCAATTCACAAATTACTGACTTTTATGACTTCACACCGGATGATATCGTGTTAGAAGGGTATGAACATTTAGGCAAATTGGCTATGACCGTAGCCGTATAGGGGGATACTATGTTAGCACTTATCGTAGCGGTAGCACATCATCGCGTTATCGGCAAGGATAATTCTTTGATTTGGCATTTACCAAATGATTTGAAATTCTTTAAGGAAAAAACGACGGGCCACGTTATTATTATGGGCCGTAAGACCTTTGAAAGCTTGCCTTTTTTATTGCCTAATCGAGAACATTGGGTGATTACGAAAAATAAAGGCTTTAATGCACCGCAAGGGGTACGTGTATTCTCCTCGCCAGAGGCTGCTGTAGAAGCTGCTAAAGAGCTTGATGTAGCCTATGTTATCGGGGGCGCACAAATTTACGAAGCCTTTTTACCGTATGTAGATGTAATGCATATTACTGAGGTTGATCATGAATTTGATGGAGATGCTCATTTTCCTGAATTCGATGCGTCAGCTTTCACTATTACCTCTGTTGTAGAGGGCACGGTAGATGATAAAAATAAATATCCTCATCGATTTGTAACATATGAAAGAAAAGGACATAACTAATGGAATCAATGTTTGCCATTATTGCAAAGGAATTAGGCGTTAAGCCTGGTCAAGTAGAAGCGGCGGTTACCCTCTTAGATGAAGGTAACACGGTGCCGTTCATCGCTCGTTACAGAAAGGAAGTAACAGGCGAATTACAAGATGAACAACTGCGAACCGTAGAAGAACGTATTAAATATTTGCGCAATTTAGAAGCGCGACGCCAAGAAATCATCAATGCTATTACGGAACAAGAAAAGATGACCGATGAATTGATGGCATCCTTGATGAAAGCCGTAAAATTACAAGAATTAGAGGATTTGTATTTACCATATCGACCTAAGAAACGGACACGGGCCATGATTGCCCGTGAACGCGGACTTGAACCATTAGCGGATATGATTTTGAACGATACGGTCACAACGGGCGACCCTCTAGATATTGCAAAAGAATATATATCTGAAGAGGTGCCTACGCCAGAGGACGCCATTCAAGGTGCATCGGATATCGTTGCAGAAATCGTCAGCGATAGTGCCGATTTCCGCGCTACCCTTCGCAAGCGTATGTGGAAGGAAGGGTTTATCCAAGCGGAGCTCGTGGAAGATAATGAGCACAAGGACCAATTCCTTCAATATAATGAGTATGCAGAACCGGTTCGTCAGATGCCGTCTCATCGTATCTTGGCGGTTAATCGGGGCGAAAAATTAGGGGCTCTTAAATTGGCCCTAACCGTACCCGATGAATCTTATATTCAATATATGGTGCGTGGTATCACTAAAAATGAACAATCTATTTTTAGCGATGTGAAAGCTAGCGCCGTAGCAGATGCACATAAACGCTTGATTTTCCCTGCTCTCGAACGGGATATTCGCAATGAATTAACCGAATCGGCAGATGAACAAGCGATTAAGGTGTTTGGGGTAAATCTTAAAAATCTGTTGTTACAACCACCATTGGCAGGACATGTCATTATGGGCCTTGACCCAGGGTATCGTACGGGTTGTAAGATGGCTATTATCGATGCGCAAGGGAATGTACTCGATTATGGAGCTTACTATTTAACGAATAGTGAAAAACTAAAACAAGAAGCACAAAAGAAATTGGCTGAAAAAATCCGCAAATTTAAGGTTACCTTATTGTCCATCGGTAATGGTACCGCTTCGTATGAAACGGAACAATTTGCATCCAAGATGATTGAAGAAGAAAAGCTAGATTGTCACTATATCATTACCAATGAAGCTGGTGCGTCTGTATATTCCGCATCAAAACTAGCTATTGATGAATTGCCAGATTTAGACGTAACGATTCGCGGCGCCGTATCCATCGCTCGTCGCGTACAAGATCCATTAGCAGAATCCGTTAAAATCGATCCTAAGTCTATCGGTGTTGGCCAATACCAACATGATGTTAACCAAAAGCAATTGTCTCACACATTAGATCAAGTGGTAGAATCTGTTGTAAACCATGTTGGGGTAGAGCTTAACACTGCATCACCAGCCATTTTGCAACATATTGCCGGTATTTCCAGTACCGTAGCAAAAAATATCGTCGCATTCCGTCAAGAAAGTGGTGGCTTTACGAGCCGTAAACAATTGTTAAAGGTACCTCGTTTAGGTCCTGCAGCGTTTACGCAATGTGCGGGCTTCTTACGCTTAAATGGGGCTAAAAATCCGTTGGATAATACATCCGTTCACCCTGAGTCTTATGAATTGGCAGAACGTATCATTGGCGAGTTGGGCTTTACATTAAAGGATTTGCAAGATAAATCACAATTAAAAGCATTACAGGTGAAATTGCCATTGGTTGATGTAGATAAGATGGCTCATAAACTTGATGCGGGCGTTCCAACTGTACGAGATATTATCGCTGCTCTCGCTAAGCCGGGCCGTGACCCTCGTGAGGATCTACCAGCACCGCTTACACGTAAGCATGAGGTTAGCCTTGAAGATATTAAGGTCGGCACCGTAGTAAAAGGAACTGTTCACAATGTGGTGGACTTTGGTGCGTTCATCGACTTTGGCTTAAAAACGAATGGTTTATTACATCGCAGCGAACTATGTAAGGGGAAACAACACCCTTCTGACGTACTTGCTGTAGGCGATATTATTGAAGCCGAGATCATCTCTGTTGATGTAAAACGAAATCGTATCGGATTATCTGTTAAGTCATTGAGAAATAAAGACAAGAAAAAGGCCTGATCTAGATAGGTTATTTCGCAAAAAATTATACATGTCAAAATTGAACATGATTAAAAGGAGTCCTTTAGGTAATAGAGGACTCCTTTTTTGTGTGCGTTATTATCATAAATAGTGATAAGCATATCGATTTTGGTATAGAATAAGGCTATTGAGAATACAATAAAATCGCTATATCGAAAACAGTGAAATAGATTGAAGTATTTAGATATTGGGTGTATGATGAACTCATAGAAGACAATTAATAGTCATTATCCATTAAAGGAGGAAGTACTATGAGTTTACATATTAACGAAAAATATGGCCTTTTAATTAATAATGAATGGGTACCAGCATCTGATGGTGCTGAATTTAATGTATATAACCCTGCTAATGGTGAGCAACTCGCCATTTGTGCAGAGGCGACAAAGGATGATGTTGATCGTGCTGTAGCTGCTGCAACGGAGGCTTTTAAAACGTGGAAAAACGTTTCCCAAGTCGATAGGGCAGATTATTTATTAAAGATTGCAGATGCTATCGATGCTCACAAAGAACATTTGGCAACTGTTGAAACATACGATAATGGTAAGCCTATCCGTGAAACACTGAATGTAGATATTCCGTATGGTGCGGATCATTTCCGTTATTTTGCTGGTGTGTTACGCGCTGAAGAAGGTTCAGCACAAGTATTTGATGAAAATACATTGAGTCTTATTATTCGTGAACCGATTGGTGTAGTTGGTCAAGTAGTACCTTGGAACTTCCCGTTCCTAATGGCTGCTTGGAAACTGGCACCAGCTCTTGCAGCAGGTTGTACAGTTGTTATCAAACCTTCTAGCCATACATCCCTTAGCCTTTTGGAATTAGGTAGTATTTTGAAAGAGATTTTACCTCCAGGTGTTGTAAACATCGTAACTGGTAAAGGTTCTAAATCTGGTCAATATATCCTTGATCATCCAGGATTTAGCAAATTGGCTTTCACAGGCTCTACAGAAGTAGGCCTCGATGTATATAAAGCAGCATCTGAACGCTTGATTCCTGCTACATTGGAATTGGGTGGTAAATCGGCTAATATCTTCTTTGACGATGCGAACTGGAAACAAGCTCTTGATGGGGCATTGCTTGGCATCTTATTCAACCAAGGCCAAGTATGTTGCGCCGGTTCGCGCATCTTCGTACAAGATACAATTTACGATAAATTTGTAGCTGAACTATCTAGACTATTTGATAAGGTGAAAGTAGGCCTCCCTTGGGATGAATCTACACAATTGGGCTCCTTGATTTATGAAGCACAAGTTAAGAAAGTGCTTAGCTACGTAGAACTTGCTAAGGAAGAAGGCGCCCGCATTGTAGCCGGTGGCGAACGCATTACCGATGGCGAACTTGGTAAAGGCTGTTTCGTAAGACCGACACTCATCGTAGATGCTACCAACGATATGCGCGTAGCTCGTGAAGAAATCTTCGGCCCTGTAGCAGTTGTCATCAAATTCCACAGCGAAGACGAAGTACTTGAACAAGCTAATGACAGTTTATACGGCCTTGGCGGTGGCGTATTTACTCAAAATCTTAACCGTGCTATCCGCGTAGCTCGAGCCATCGAAACAGGTCGTATGTGGGTGAATACATATAACTCCATCCCAGCAGGCGCACCATTCGGTGGATACAAACAATCTGGTATCGGCCGTGAAACACATAAGGTTATCTTGGAACACTATACTCAAATGAAAAATATCATCGTAAACTTGAGCGATAAACCATCTGGGTTTTATGATTTAGATTAAGAATTTAATAGATTTTCTTTTTACTTATATTTGATAAGAAGGCACCTCGAAGAGGTGCCTTTTTGCATTATCATACTATTACTTAATTTTATTGGACTTAGTGTTCTCCGTTTTCTCTAAATCTAATTTCAAGAATCCAACAGGTAGTATTAGTGCTAGCGTAGGACATATTGATAGCAAATGGAAAAGCGTGACCCACTAGGCAGGTATTTATGCTGGAGAAGATGGCTATGATATTAATGTAGGGAGTGGTACTACATTAGAAGGTGCTGTCATTAAAAGTGAGGCTCCAAAAGCTAAGAATACATCGACTACTCAATCTGCAATCTCAGATGGTATACTAACAGTAGATGGTAAAGAAATTGATACTAAGATAGAGAATATGTTATATCGATTAGATAAGATTTCTAGTAGTAATGATGTCTCTGATATAAACGAGGATAATTCACCTAATAAAAAGGATCTACATAATAGTGGACCATCTATATCTGGATCAGTTATTGTGATGAAGTAAAATTACATATAAAGGATAATAATGATCTTATGCGGTTACATATTAATCCATCTGGTAAGCATACACCTTATAATCATTTACATATACATGATAAGAATGGTAAACCATTAGATAGTAACTGGAAACCTGTTGAACGTCGTGATCCTGAATCACATATAAGAATTAAAGAGGATAAAAATGATGGAACTTCAAAAAAGAATTGATATATTAGATTTATGGGATGAAATGCCATATTCATTAGATATTAAAGATTTTGGTAATACAGTCATATTATTGTCAGAATCCTGTGAAATTAGATTTATTAACTGTATAGAGGTTAATATTAAAAGTGACATTTTATTTAAGAATAAATCAATGAAATTTCATGAATATCGTAATCATGAATATGATATTCAAGATATTAGTGTCGAACCATGTGTTGTAAAAACAGATGGAACTATGACTCATAATAAGAAATGGGTAAGCCCAGTACTAAATGGTGTTAAAGCTAAAATAGTTATGCCTGTAATGTGTATTGATTTGATTGCTGTTGATTTTATAATTTCCACAAAGGCGGACGAAGAGAATCTAATACAGTCTAAGTTTAGTTATATAGACCTTGAATAATTAAACGTATTTGATTAAATCTTTAAGCTGTTAATTTATATAGTCTTAAGGGCGAATGAAATCTTTACTATTTTATCTTTAATAGACCTTTTCCTTATGGGAATATAAAATTGGAGTCAGTCAACTATAATTTAGTTATTAACGGAAATCGTATAATGTTTGACTATCAGAGATTAGTTCATACTAAATGGAGGTTCTATAATAAATGTTGGGGTGACATCATTAACGGTGTCACTACCAACATTATTTTTTTGCAAAAAATAAGCATATAAGGCTCACATGATTTACAATAAAATTGTCAAAGTCCTAAAGAAAGGATGTGAGCTTATATGCCTACTACTGATCCTTTTGCTACACATTGTTTCGTAACGGTATAAATCTCAAGTTATACTATTCATATATGCATAATGAGATAATCAATCAATAATGGGCAAATATAAATCAGAGCACTTTATGTAATAATTTTGATATATAGAAGTTATTTTGAGAGGGTACCTATGAATTCAAAGCGAGTATTTAAATGGATTGGTTGTATTGTTGCTGCTATGATATTAATTTACATTACTATACTGGTAGTCATAATATTTTTGTTTGTTGGTGGCAGTGATTTTCAAAAAGGCTCAATCTATTTAAGCGAGCTCCAGAATAGCGGATTATATTATGGTGATGAAGAACATAAGATTGCTGATAATGTAGTGGCTGTTCACGAGGTGGATAATAAACTCTATTACATAACTTTATCCGGTATTGGCATCTTTGATGAAAATGTAAGCTTTTTAGATCGTTGGAATAAAAATATAAATAATTATAATACTTTTATTCCCAGAAAAGATGCTAAAGTGACGCAATTTAATATAAGTCTTGATGAGTTATATCCTAATATTTCTAGCCTTGATGAAAGCGATAGAGAAATATGGAATGAAATATTTCTAAATAGTGAGAAACGATATACTGGTTTACAAAGTGGGTACCCTATAAAGCTGCCTTTCTATATATCATATATAAAAGAAAGCCCTATTAAGCATGGAGATATAGTCGATCTTTCTACAGGTACCATAATCGGTGAGAATGGTAGTGAGCATATTATGAGGAATGATGCGTATTATAATTTTGAATTTGGAAAATTGACCAAAATTGATTTCTCTCAGAGAACTATATATAGCTACTATTCTGATAAGCTTGATATAGGCCGGTTTGATAAGGATAATTCAGGCTTTGAGAGAAATGAAACTTATGCACATAATGAGTTAAATAAAGTGAGAACGAAAGATTTTGAGATACTGCCTAATTTATTGAATCAACGATTCATAGTACTGAATTCATTTAATGAGTTTTCTGATTTTGATAAAGATACTTTTGAAGCATTGGCTATTAATGCGATTAAGAACCGAAAGGCATTACAGTTGGGACCATTAGAAAATCAAACACTTCGTCAATATCTAAGTAAATAGAATAAGTGGTTAATAAGCATAATTGAACGGGCACCAATAATTGAATTGGTGCCCGTTTAGTTATTCATTATAATTTTGTTAACATAGAACTAGAATATATTTTTTATGATATAGTTGATTACGATGAGTGGAACGATACTAACAACTAATGTTGTAGCGGTATCTCGCACAGACATATTATATTCTGCCATACATAGTTTTAATAATGTAAATGCGGTCCATCCATAAGTGCACATATTCAAGATGAATATAACTGTTCTAACTAGACCAGATGGGAGTGTATTAGTGTATAAACTCATCATAGATGGTACGAATATAATATTTTGTACTAGTGTAAGGACCGCAAATACACTTACAGCGTACATGAATTGTTTGAAAGTATCTTGGAATGTTACACTGATTGTAGCATATGTGTATCAGATGAAAATTAAGGAGTATTTAATCTATGAATCATATTTCAATCGATAAATTATACAATCCACAATATGATTTGTTATCTGTTTCTGATAAAAAGGCATTATTAAATACATTGGCAGCAATATATAATTTAGAATTGATATGTTTTAAAGAGTTTAAGGCATTTGAAAAATCCACATATACGGCAGTATATCGCTCTAATGATGGTATAGACTTTGTATTTGTTCCTGGAGATACTGTTACGTTAGGGCTTAATTTTAAAAATAAACTATTGCAGGATATTTTTAATGATGAAAATTTAGCGGAGCTTGTTTATCCATTTGTTGAAGGATATGAAGATGAAATCCTTAGTGAAGAGGATGTTCAAAGAAAGATTAGCGAAACACTAGAAGATGAAGAAGTACTCTCCAACATAAAAACGTATTTTACGCATAATTTTACTCAAGAAGGTGAGTTTGTAATTCATCCACTATTGGTACAAAAAGAGTATAGTGAAACTTGTTGGACACCTATTTCAGATGAGGACTTAAGACAAAATAAAAAATGGCAACAGATGATAGAAAACGCCGAAAAAGCTGGACTTTCTGAAACAATGGTTCACAATACTGTTTGTTTATATAAAATAGACGATAGCAATTGGTGTGGCAAACTTTATGAAGAAACCACATTTAAGAAAATGTTACAGGATATAAAGATTCATGGATACTCTTTACCTACACGAAGAGAGTGGGAATATTTAACTAGTAAGGGGTGTAGGACCATTTTTCCATGGGGGAACAATATAGATTTTTCGATGAACTTAAAACATATGGAATGGATGGATAATGATGGAGCGTATACATTAGAAAAGGAAAACTTTTTTGGATTGATTATAGGTGATGATCCGTATTGTAGAGAAATCGTATATGACGAATGTGGATTTTCCTATAAAGGTGGAGATGGTGGTCGCAATATATGTGGAGGATTAGGTGTTGTGTGGGGCTATTTACCTGTTTCACCATACTTTCAAGATAGTGAAATGGTAGTAGGTGATTATATAAATGGAGGCTATGATTTTTTTAGACGAGTTATAAGGATTAATGACAATATGAAATGATGTTACATATAATAAATCTAAAGTATCAATTGATAATATTGTTACATAATTAAAATAGGTGCCTCTTAGTAGACACCTATTTTATTAATATTGGGATAAACGGAAGATTCTTCTGTACTCTTCCGGTGCATCAGAACCATCAGATGGTTTTATAATAACTCTAATATATATATGTTTTTTGAAATCTGGATATGTTGTTGCATATTCTTTGCAGAATTGATCCATTCGATTGTAAAAATTTGTTACATCTTGGTTTTGTATGGCCGAATAGGGAATAGGCATTTCAATATACAAAGAAGATGTATCGTATGTGGCATAGGATAACTCCTCTGCTGTTAAATAGTTTTTCATTAATGGAAATGCGGTTATTAATGGAATATTGGTTATTAGTATTCGCTCAACTTGTGGTACAACAGGTGCAGAGGTGTGCAAAACTTCAGATATTTCAATGGGCATCTGTGGATATTTATCAAAGGTAACTTGCCATGTATTGTCCCTTCGTGACTCTAGGTGATAGGTCAAATTAGGATAATTCTTATTTATATATTGTTGAACTTCCTCTTCACTGTAATGTGAGAGAAGATGACAACCTGTTGTTATGATGAGGGAGAATATAATCAGTGGCAATACTACAAATTGTTTTAGGGTAAATGGTTTCATTGTATATTCCTTTTATACTACTTTAGAAAGTTTAGTAAATTGTAATTGCTTAACAGGTATTGCATAATTGCTGGGAGAATTTTGAAGTATATTATTTTATTATATTATACCTAAATTATATGTTTACTCATATAGTTGATCAATGTCATACAACCACTCAATAAACAACAACAAATAGGCTTCTCGAATGAGGGTCCTCTTATGCATTTGGCAATAGTCTATTATTAGGTATGTTATAATTGTAGCCATACGAAATCGTGTTGTTTTGAGAGGACTGTATAAACTATGATTAACCTAGATTATCTATTAATTATAGGGATATTACTTAGCATTTTACTCTTTCTATTAGTTGGAGTCTTTTACTATAGTAAATCTAAACTTTTAAAGGGACTAAATATTTGGTTGTTAATAATACTTAGCGTTCCATTGAGTTATTTATTATATCCCTTATATGAACTGACAGATTATAGAGAAGAATTTACATCAATAGTTATTATTGCAGCGATAATCATTAAAATAATTATCAATTTATCTATATTTATGATAGCCGATAAAATAACAAAAAAATGGATTTCTAAATTACTATTACTTCTATGGGTTGTTCTTGTTGAATGTTTGTATACGCCTATTCATTTATCATACATTACTTTCCTTTGTGTATCAGGTGGAATTGTTTTAATAGAATATTTAAGGGGGAGAAGCAAGCATATTTAATTTGTATTTAGAATTACTTTTGTAGCTTTCACCATCGAAATATGATATACTATTCTAACGCGCATAATTCGTGTGCGATAGGAGGAAACACATTTAGATGTTAGAAAAATTTGAACAATTAATGATTAGCGAACCTGTTCTACGTGCGTTAAATGATATGGGCTTTGAAGAGCCTACGCCAATTCAACAGGAAGCTATCCCAGTAGCCATGAGCGGCAAAGACATGATCGGTCAAGCTCAAACAGGTACTGGTAAGACAGCGGCCTTTGGCCTACCTGTATTGGAACGCGTAGACGGCAGTAATCGTCACGTTCAAGTAGTGATTTTGTCCCCTACACGAGAATTAGCTATTCAAGTAGCAGAAGAGCTTAATAAAATGGCTCAGTATACGGATATTACGGCATTACCTATCTATGGTGGCCAAGATATTAACCGTCAATTCCGTGCATTGAAAAAACATCCGCAAATCATCGTTGCCACACCTGGCCGATTGATGGACCATATGGACCGCGGTTCTATTAAATTTGAAGATGTTAAGATTGTCGTTCTTGACGAAGCTGATGAAATGTTGAACATGGGCTTTGTTGACGACATTAACAAAATTTTAGGGGCTATCCCAGAAGATCACCAAACATTGCTATTCTCTGCGACGATGCCTAAAGCAATTCGCGAGTTAGCAGAAACATACCTTACAGAACCAACGTTGATTCGTATGAAACCTACGCAAGTAACGATGGATCTTATTGAACAATACTATATCGAAGTACAAGACCGTCAAAAATTTGACGTGTTGTGCCGTTTGTTCGACTTACAAGCGCCAGAACTTGCTATCATCTTTACACGTACGAAACGTCGTGTTGATGAAGTAACAGAAGCCCTCAAAAAACGTGGCTACATGGCGGAAGGTATTCATGGTGATTTATCACAACAAAAACGTGATAGTGTAATTCGTCAATTCCGCGAAGGTACAATTGATATCCTTGTAGCTACTGATGTGGCTGCTCGTGGTCTTGATATTTCCGGCGTATCTCATGTATATAACTATGATTTGCCTCAAGATCCTGAAAGCTATACGCACCGCGTAGGTCGTACAGGTCGTGCAGGTAAGGCAGGCGAAGCATATACATTTGTTATCCCTCGTGAAATTGAACACCTTCATGCTATTGAACGTTTAACAAAACGTAAAATTGCGAAACGTCGTGCTCCATCTTTGGGCGAAGTTTTGGAAGGTCAACAACGTCTTGCTGTTGAAAGCTTAATTGAAATGGCTGGTAATACAGAAGAGTTGGCACCGTTTAAGGTAAATGCGGAAGAGTTATTGAATGATACTGATTCCGTTACATTGATTGCGGCAGCACTCAAGTTGCTTACGAAAGAACCGGATACAACACCTGTAAATATTACAGAAGAAAAACCTTTACGCGTGCGTCGTCGCCGTGAAGGTGGTCGTGGTGATCGTCGCCGCCGTGATGGAGACCGTCGTAGAGATGGGGACCGCCGCCGCGATGGTGATCGTCGTCGTGATGACCGTCCGCGCCGCAGTCGTGATGATCGCAAAGGTGACCGCCGTGATAGCCGTCGTCGTGATGATCGTCGTAGCGACCGTCCTAGAGCCGATCGTAAACCTCGTCATCAAAGCGAAGGTTTTAAACCATACTTTAAAGACTAATATGGTATGAACTTTGTTTAATGTATATTCATAGTAGGATTACTATTGAACATAAGTTATGAAAACGTGGATTGTATAAATCCACGTTTTTTATTGCTTAAAATCTACTAGAATGGTACAATAGATAATAATTATTGTTTGAAAATGGACGATAGAGTACCGAGATGTTTCCAAGTGGAGAAAGGTAGATTATTATGGATATCGCACAAATTTTGCGAAGCGAAGGGTTTAAGGTAACCCCTCAACGAATTGCAATTTATGATGCTTTGCGTGGTCATCACAATCACCCAACAGCAGAGATGATTTATCATAGCTTGCGTCCTACACATCCAAGCATGAGTTTAGCAACCGTATACAAAACAATGGAAATTTTTGAAAAAATTGGCCTTGTTAAGGTATTGGAAGTGGGCGATGAACGCGCACATTACGATTGGGATACAACAGCTCATGCACACATTCGCTGTGTTCGTTGTAACAAGGTAGAAGATATGATGAATGTCGATCTTCATGCTATTGCTGATATGGCCGGCAAAGCTAGTGCATATCAAATTACAGGACAGCAAATTACATTTGAAGGCGTATGCCCAGAATGTGCTAAAAAAGAAAGTCACTAACAGATGCCCCCTGCGTATACTCATGCAGGGGGTTTTTGAGTCATATAGAGTTGAAAGGATATATAATGTTTATAATAGGAGCTCATTTATCTATATCAAAGGGATATCTACATATGGGGAAGGAAGCCACTAAGATTGGTGGCAATACCTTTCAATACTTTACGCGCAATCCGCGAGGTGGTAGCATGCGCGCCCTCGATATAGACGATATGAATAGTCTTAGTGTCTATATGAAAGAACATAATTTTGGCACCTTGTTGGCCCATGCCCCATATACATATAATCCGTGTGCGGCCAAGGAAGATTTGCGTGCCTTTGCGAAACAATCTATGAAAGAAGATTTAGAGCGCATGGAATATTTACCTGGTCAAATGTATAACTTTCACCCAGGTAGCCATGTAAAGCAAGGTGTAGATCAAGGCATCGAATATATCGTAGAATGTTTGAACGAAATTCTGTTTCCCGGTATGAAAACGACCGTTCTTTTAGAGGTCATGGCTGGGAAAGGAACGGAGATTGGTTCCCGTTTTGAAGAAATCGCGCGCATCATCGATGGTGTTAAACTAAAGGAATATATGGGTGTATGTGTTGACACGTGCCACATCCACGAAGGTGGGTATGATATTGTCAATAATCTTGATGGTGTTATTGATGAGTTCGACCGTATTGTTGGTCTTGAGCGTTTGAAGGCCATTCATTTGAACGATTCTAAAAATCCAATGGGTGCTCATAAGGATCGTCATGAAAAAATTGGAGAAGGTCATATCGGTATTGATGCGATTGCCCGTATTGTGACGCATCCTAAATTGACGAACTTGCCATTCTATTTGGAAACGCCAAATGAATTAGATGGTTACGCAAAGGAAATCGCTATGTTGCGTTCTATTGTAGAAAATCAATAATGTGCTAGAGCTAGTGGTCTAGTCATATACTGTTGGTATAGGGGAAACTGGAAAGGGGGATACAATGCGTTTTTTACATACTGCTGATTGGCATTTGGGGCGTATTTTTTATGGACAATATTTAACAGACGACCAAGCTCATGTATTGGAGCATCAGTTCTTTACTATTTTGAAAGAAGAAAAAATCGATGGCATTTTGCTGGCAGGTGATGTATTTGATCGGGCAGTACCACCTATTGAAGCCATCGAATTGTGGGATTCCATTATCACGCGTCTCGCCATGGACTATAAGGTACCTCTATTTGTAGTAAGTGGTAATCATGATGGGGCAGAGCGTCTTGAAGTGGGACGGTCTATGTTAAGCCGGTCCGGTATTCATATTTGGGGGTCTCCTCATCATGCGTTACAGCCCTTTGAGTTTGAAAGCTCTGATGGTAAGGTAGCCATTTGCCCCATGCCATTTAGTGAACCGCGTCGCATAGGTGATGCGTTGGGATTGAGCGCTAGTGAATCAAAACCAGTTTATACGGATATAGCTGATGATACTTTATTTTCCTATGTAGATGATAAGGAGCAAGAAACGTCCGAACTTAACTTACATAATTATGATCAAATGTATCAGGCTTGGAGTGATTATCTATATAAACAATTGCCAAAAGGGATGCGTAGCATTGCCATTAGCCACGCCTTTGTGATGGGTGGCGAAGTGGGTGGTTCCGAACGAACCTTGTCTGTAGGTGGCAGTGAACAGGTGAGCCCTCACGTTTTTAAAAACTTTCACTATACAGCCCTTGGCCATTTACATGGACCGCAACGGATGGGGGCAGACCATATTCGCTATAGCGGATCGCCATTAAAGTATTCCTTTGATGAACATGGGCAGAAGAAATCTTTCACCATTATTGATATGGATACAAAAGGGAATGTAGATATTAGTACAATCCCTGTAGAGGCGAAGCGCGATGTAGTCATATTGGAAGGCTATTTTGAGGACCTCTTGAATAATAAAGATCTTCAAACAAAACATAAGGATGATTATGTACAAGCTCGTCTGTTAGATACGATGCCTATCATGGATGGCATGGCTAAGTTGCGCCAGGTCTATCATCGATGTATGACCATTGAATTGGTAGGTCGCATAGCAACTCCTGTGGCGGATATAGGCGATGCCGTATTTAAAGAGCTAAATGAACGTCAATTGTTTAATCAGTTTGCAGAAACCGTGTGGAAAGAGCCATTAACAGAGGCGGAACAGTCATATATCGACTCTGTGTGGGACCGAATTATCAAGGAGGACTAAATGAAGCCTATATCACTGACAATAGAAGCCTTTGGTCCATATCGTGATTTGGTTACATTGGATTTTAGTAAATTAGAAAATCATTCTATGTTCCTCATCTCAGGGCCTACAGGGGCAGGGAAAACATCTATTTTAGATGCTATGGTGTACGCCTTGTATGGCGAGCCCAGTGGAGAAGTGCGTAAAACCGATGCTATTCGCAGCGATTTTGCTGAACCTGATCGGATGACGCGCGTTGATTTTTCCTTTGCTATCGGCGATGCTCAGTATCGTGTTGAAAGATTACCAAAACAAATGGTATCTAAGAAACGTGGTACCGGTATGCGCGTGCAGAATGCTAGTGCTACTGTATACGAAATGAACGATGGTGAGTGGAAGGTCATTGCTACCTCTGCCGCCGCTATTCGCGATACAATTCAACGAATCATAGGTTTTCGTAAAGACCAATTTTTACAAGTGGTTTTATTGCCGCAAGGGGAATTCAGAAAACTCCTTGTTGCCTCTACGAATGAACGGGAAGAATTACTACATACGCTCTTTAGAACAGAGTTATATCGAAAACTACAAGAGGCTCTTAAATCAGCTTATGATGACGCAAAAGCTGGGATTGAAGAAAATTTGATGAAGCAAATGGCGTTGATACAGTCTATTCCTCGTGACGAGGACACTCCGGTATTGACCGTTGACCATGTACGAGAATTATTGGAAAATAGAGGACCTCATCGGGATGCACTGGTAGTGGACCGTGATGAGGCTGTTACTGTAGTGGATCGATTCAATACATTGCGTAATGAGTGGGCTTTATATAATCAAGCACAACAATCTCTAGTGCAGGCTACGTCTCAATTAGATTTGGTGAAAGCTAAAGAACCTGAGCGTACACAATTACGTGAAAAGGTTCAATTCCTCAATTCCTTATCTCCAGTTTATGTATTATATCAACAATACATTGATAAACAGTCTAGTTTAACAACATTAGAACGGGCTCTATCCGATGCAGAAAAAAGTGTGGACACTGCTACTCAACATGAGTCTAACTGTATAGAGGCTTATGAAGCGTTAGAATCTCAAGCTGAAACGATACAATCTAAGAGGACTACGTTGGCTCAACTCCAGCAACAGTCCGAAAAGTTTGATGAGTTAGGAAAATTGAAAAAAGAACTGTCTGCCCTAAATGATGATTTAGCGAAATTGAATAGTAAAAAAAGTGAAGCGGATCTAGAGATACAACGTCAGCTTATCAAACAGATAGAAGTAGATGTTGAGGATTTACGTAAATGCTTACAAGAGAATAGTACATTACTAGAGACGGTTCCTGTTATTCAAGAACAGCTCAATTATTTGCACAGATATTCTGAGTTGGTAGAAGAAATTAGTCAGGTCCAAAAAGAAATCGACATTAAAGATGAGACCTTATCAGCTCTTGATAAAACAGTGAAAGAGGCGAAGGTGCATTTAGAGCGGCTAGAGCATTTAATGCAAGAAGGGCGTGCGTATGAACTGGTTCCTTTCGTGAAAGAAGAAGAGCCTTGCCCAGTATGTGGATCTACAGAACATCCTAATTTAGCAACTAAGCCAGAATTATATCCCACTAAGGATGAGGTTGAAGCTGCTCGAGGACTTCGTGATAAAGAGATACAACAACAAGCGAATGAAGCTGGTCAAAGGAATACATTAGTGGGGCGGTTGCATGAATTATCTAACCATATGGATGCACAAGTTTCGATTCTTAAGTCCTCTATAGATGGTTTTTCTAAGGAAAACTTTGCATCGCTTCAACAAAATCTGTTATCTCAAATGGAACGACTCAAAATGTTACGTGGTGAATCTGAACAGTTAGGTAAGGCTATTTCTGATGCGGAGCGTAGGTTAAGCACCGCTAAGGATACGTTGGCTAAATCAGAACTTACACATAATGAACTGCTTAAAGCATTGCATGAACTAGAGATTAGTATCAGTTCTGTACAAGCAAAAATAGATTCCTTATCAGAGTTGTTGCCTACTACGGATGTAGAGCTGTGGCGTAAGCAAGTGACATCCTTAGCATCAGAAATTAAAGAGTATGATGCGCAGTTAACAGTGATTACAAAACAATTAGAGGAGGCTCGAGGGCAGCTAAGTGCTAAACGAGGTCGACTAGAAACCTTATCTTCTCAGGTAAAAGAAGAACGAAAGAATCTTGAGTCGCTCCATGGGGAATATATAGAGTCATTGCAATCTATATCGTTAAGTGAAATTGATTTTGTAGAAGCGTTGAGTGATTTTAATGCATTAGAGGATTTTAAATCTAAGTTATATGATTTGGAAGAGGCCTTCAGCACAGCACAAGCTGTATATGATGCGGCCTTAAAGACTGCGGAGACTGTAGTTAAACCTAGCGATTCTGTTTCGGATGAAGTATATGATGCAGCGGTAGAACGTCGTGATACATTAGTAGGCAATTTAGCGGCCTGGGATAAAGAAACACAGCATATAGAAACAACACTTGCTTCGCTAGAGGAAATTGAAACGGCTATGGGTGAGGCCCGAGAGAAGGTGGCCTTCTTAAGTCGATTGAATGATCTAGCTAATGGTGGTGAACAAGGTTTCAAAAATGTCACCTTTGAGCGCTATGTATTGGGGGCCATTTTAGATGAGGTTGTGTATGCAGCCAATTTACGTCTTCAAAAGATGAGCCGTAGCCGTTACTCTTTGGAGCGTTCAGACTATACTGGTGGCGGCCGTGGCAAGCAAGGCCTTGATTTGGCCGTAATGGACGCTTTCACAGGGCAATCAAGACCAGCGAATACCTTGTCGGGTGGCGAAACATTTTTGGCATCTATGGCCCTAGCATTAGGATTAGCTGATGTTATCCAAAGTTATGCTGGTGGTATTCATATGGATACGATGTTCATTGATGAAGGGTTTGGTACACTTGACCCTGATACATTAGAGCTGGCCATGGAAACACTGGTACAGTTACAATCATCGGGGCGCCTTATCGGCATGATTTCTCATGTACCTGAGTTAAAGACGCGGATACCTGCCCATTTAGAGGTCACACGTGGTGATGAAGGTAGTACGGCAAAATTTGTTATTAACTAGCTATAAATTTACAAAATGTGATACTATTAAAAGAGGATAATTCCTACAAAAACATACTGTATTTATATAAGGAGGTCCTATGAAGTTTTCATTTGCTCATAATAATATAAATGTTAAGGATCTTGATAAGAGTTTAGCCTTCTATAAAGAGGCCTTACTGCTTGAAGAGGCTCGTCGCTTGGAAGATCCAAGCGGTGCTTTCACCCTTGTATATTTAAAAAGTCCATATACGGCGCATGAATTAGAACTTACATGGTTGCGCGATTGGGATCGCCCTTATAATCTAGGGGATAATGAGTTCCACTTGGCATTTTATGTTGATGACTACGAAGCAGCTCTAAAAAAACATAAAGAGATGGGTGTTGTAGCCTATGAAAATGCCGACATGGGTATTTATTTTATCGCTGATCCTGATGGATATTGGACAGAAATCATTCCGGCGGGTAAATATTAATGGAATATATGTTAACTCGTTTAGAGTGGTTGGTTGGCCCTAATAAAATCAAAACATTAAAGGATACATCTATTGCGCTCTTTGGTGTTGGTGGTGTCGGCGGTGGAGCCCTTGAGGCGCTAGTTCGTGCTGGTGTAGGGCGCATCGTTATTATTGATGGTGATTCCATTGCACCTAGCAATTTGAATCGTCAAATGATTACGACACACGATACCATTGGAGAACGTAAGGTTGAGGTCGCAAAGGCGCGAGCTCTTTCCATCAATCCTGATGTAGTGATAGAAACTCACGATATTATGTATACTGATGAGAAATATCCTGGATTTATTCAAAGTTTGAATGTTGATTATGTGATTGATGCCATTGATATGGTAACGGCTAAACTCAATATTATCGAGGTTTGTCAACGTGAAAATATCCCTGTTATTTCCTGTATGGGCGGCGGTAATCGCTTTTACCCAGAGAAACTTATGATTGCAGATATCAATAAGTCTCATACATGCCCGCTAGCACGCGTTATGCGCCGGGAACTCAAGAAACGGGGGATAAAAAAACAATTAGTTTTATTTTCTACAGAAAAACCGACAAAACCACAATTCCGTGGCGAAGCAACGAGCCCAGGAACATGTAGTTTTGTGCCACCAGTGGCAGGTTTTATATTAGCAGCACATGTGTTGCGTACAATTTTGGAGGTACCTGAACAATGAAACAAGCAAAAATCCATATGGCAAAAGGTGGAGACATTGTAATTGAATTATTTGATAAAGAAGCACCTGGCACAGTACAAAACTTTATCGACCTTATTAATAAAGGCTTCTATAATGGCTTAACATTCCATCGTGTAATTCCTGGCTTTGTAGCGCAAGGTGGTTGCCCTAATGGCAATGGTACAGGCGGTCCTGGTTACACAATTAAAGACGAATTGATTGGCAATCCTCATAAACACGAACGTGGTGCGTTGTCCATGGCTCACCGTGGTCCTAATACTGGCGGCAGCCAATTCTTTATCGTATACGAACCACAACCTCATTTAGATGGTGTACATACTGTATTTGGTAAAGTAATCGAAGGCATGGACGTAGTTGATGGTATCCATCAAGGCGATATCATGGAAACCGTGGAAGTAATTGAAGGTTAATCTCATGAATGATGTATCTGTTAAACATCCGGAGTGGCTTGATATCGATGTAAATGGAACCATATCACACGGCTATGATCAAGAATGGTTTGATGATGAATGGCAACGTCTGTCTGGTTGTGGCCCTACATCGGCTACACAGGTGTTGAGTTATTCTGAATTTCGAGATGGCTTATTAGATGTGTCTACTACGGCGAATCATACATTAGCATTAGAGCGTATGAATGTCGTGTGGAACTATGTAAAACCAAGATTTGGTGGTGGCGTTTATAAAACGCAATGGATGGAACGCGGCCTTAGTCGTTTGTTTGATGATAAGAATTTGCCTTATGAGGTACACATGCTTAATGTATCTCCCTTTTCTGCATCCCGCGTAGAAGTAGACGCGGCGGCGCAGTTTATTCACGATGCATTATCACAGGATGTTCCTGTAGCGTTCTTAAATCGTCATAAAGGTAAAGAACCTGCGCTTTATACATGGCATTGGGTGCCTATTTATAAGATGTTCATGGATGGTGATGATATTCGTTGCGGCATTTTTGATGAAGGGGAAATCCGTGATTTCTCACTAGTTCATTGGTTGCAAGATACCATCCTTGGCGGTGGATTCTGTTATATAACTAAGAAATAATATTAGTATTATGAGAGCGATGGTGAAAGCTATCGCTCTACCTATATAGGAGGTTATTATGAGTCAATGGATTACAGAAGAGCAAACACCTCATTTACGTCTTAGCGCTGAAGCAGAAGAGGTGCTTTATTCTGGTGAATCTGAATTTCAAAAAATTGAAGTATTTAAGTCTAAAGAATATGGCATGATGCTTGCATTAGATGGTGTATTCCAAACATCTGAACGGGAGGAATTTATCTACCATGAAATGATTGCTCATGTACCATTGTTTTTGCATCCAAATCCAGAAAGGGTACTCATTATCGGTGGCGGTGATGGCGGTGTAGCTAGAGAATGCGTACGCCATGATTGCGTTAAAGAAGTTACCATGGTTGAGATTGATGGCAAAGTTGTAGAATTAGCAAAACAATACTTACCTACGATTTCTAAGGCTATGATTGAAAACAATCCTAAGCTAACAGTGAAAATCGGTGATGGTATTGGATTTATGGCAGAAGCAGAAGATTACTATGATGTTATTATCGTTGATTGCTCTGACCCAATTGGCCCTGGTGAAGGATTATTTACAGAAGAGTTTTATAAGAATACATTGAAAGCTCTAAAAGCAGATGGTCTATTTGTGCAACAAACCGAATCTCCTATGCTTCATCAACCGCTCGTTGAGAAAGTATTTGGCTATGTAAACGATCATTTCCCAATTGCGCGTTTATACACCGCGTATATTCCAATCTATCCTGCAGGGATGCATTGCTTTACGATTGGATCTAAAAAATACGACCCATTAACATGGGAACCAAATCGGGAACAAAACTTTGAAACTAAGTACTATAATAAGGATATTCAAAAGGCTGCGTTTGCATTACCAAATTTTGTAAAAAACTATTTGCCAAATAAATAATTTATATGTATAATAGGGAAGCACCATTCGTTAAGAAACATTTTAACGGTGGTACTTCCTTTTTATTAGGATGTGAAAGGGTTTTATATTAGAAGTAAACAGCGTACTAATTTCAAAACTGAAAGTTAAATGAATTTAGAAAAAGTTGTTGACACAAACTTCTAAAACAGATATAATTCTCTTTGTTACGAAGACAGTGTCTTCGATACCTACAAGGTGGTGGGTATGGTGAAGCGGTTAACACGGCGGATTGTGGCTCCGTTACGCGTGGGTTCGATCCCCACTACTCACCCCATAACCTACACATCGTAATCATTGTAGGGGTGTCGCCAAGTGGTAAGGCAACGGACTTTGACTCCGTTATGCGCTGGTTCGATCCCAGCCACCCCTGCCAACATGGTTCATTAGCTCAGTTGGTAGAGCACCTGACTTTTAATCAGGGTGTCCCGCGTTCGAGTCGCGGATGAGCCACCAAATAAAACTCACAAACGAAAGTTTGTGAGTTTTCTATCTCTAATTTAAGAGAATTTGGTTATGATGGTAAGTATATTGTGGAAACACAAGTGGTCAAAAATAAAGCAAAACTTCTTAAAAAAGTGGTTGACGTTTTATGAGATGACTGATATACTTTAAAAAGTCGTTAGAACGTTAAAATTTCTAA
>NZ_JAPVXW010000006.1:0-120373 GCF_041431535.1 Veillonella sp. 27098_8_77
CTTTTTTGTATCTATTTATGGAAAGGTGTACTGCTTTGGTATATAATTAAATAATGTTATTGCAAAGGAGACGCATTATGAAGGACGATCGATTTATAGTTACCTACCGAATTGAAGCTGACACATATGAAGACGCAAAGTCTATTGCTTGGGCTGTTCAAGTAGAACAAACGATTGAATTCCCTTATGAATTTGTAACTGATCCATATATTAAAAATACAATTACCGGTCGATTGGAATCTCTCGAACCGATGGCACCAGATTCCGCATATGCTACTGTGGGAGTGATGCCTAATGTAGTGATTGATGTTTCTCGCTATTATGTAGCTCGCATTTCATATCATATAGATACTACCGCATTAGAAGCAACACAATTCTTAAATGTCATATTTGGTAATTCTTCCTTACAGCCTCATATTTGGGTGGTGGATATAGAATTATGTCCAATGTTATTGGACGTTTTCAAAGGACCACGATTTGGGCTTCACGGCATTCGCCATTTAGTTAATACTCCTACGAGACCGATGATTCAGGCCGTTATTAAACCGATGGGAACACCTAATGAAGAATTAGCTCGTATGTGTGCTGCCTATACTCGTGGGGGCGTTGATGTTATTAAGGACGATCATGGCATTACGAATCAATCCTTTTCACAGTTTAAGGATCGCGTAAGACGATGTGCTGCTGCGGTGCGTGAGATGAATGAAGCTCATGGAAAACACGCATTATATGCAGCTAATGTGTCTGGTGACGGCACAGATGTATTAGAACGAGCTTATTTTGCTAAAGAGGCAGGGGCTACGGCACTTATGGTGGCCACAGGCCTTGTTGGTGCTGGTTGGTTGCATAAATTAGCTACCGATGAAAAATTGCGCTTGCCGATTATTCACCATCCTGCCTATTCTGGTGGCTTCGTAAGTCCTGGTGTGTCCGGCATTGCCGACTATTTACAATTGGGATTCTTACCTCGATTATTTGGCGCTGATATGATGGTTTTCGTGTCCTATGGAGGTCGTTTTACCTTTACTCAAGAGCAATGTAAGCGAATTGCCGCGTATATTAAACATCCCGTAGGATTGGTGAAAGCAGGGTGTCCGGCTCCTGGTGGTGGTGTGACTGATGCACGCCTCACAGAATTAGTTGAGTTGTACGGAAATGATACAATGTTCCTCGTTGGGGGCGATATGTTCCGTCGTGGACCAGATCTTGAGTCGAATATGGCGTATTTTATCAATCGCTTAGAAGAGTTAAGCCAACTGAAAAAGTAATAATGGGTGAAGGATAACTTTCACCAAAACAGTTATGGGTGAATGAAAAGCTTTCACTAACAGTCATATATTAATTAGATGGAGTAGTTTGATGAGTGAATCCTCACCGTTGGAGGTCCATGTTCTTGCCAGTGGTAGCAAGGGCAATTGTACAGTTATAAAAAAGGGAAATTCTGTAATATTACATGATGTGGGCATTAGTTGCCGACGCATCGTTAATGGACTTAAAGAATTACATATCGATATGAGCCAGGTGGAGGGAATATTTATTAGCCATGAGCATACTGACCATATTGCAGGGCTACAACAACTATTAAAGCGTTTTGATATTCCTGTATATACTAAGCAGGGCACGTGGCGTGAGATACAAGATAAGTTGATTGTCCCAAAACACCAACTGGTGGAATTAACCAAGGGCAGTTTGTCGCTTGGTAATCTTACGGTGGAGTCCTTTGGCGTTAGTCATGATGCGGCAGATCCTATAGGCATCAATGTATTTTCCGGTAAAGACAAGGCAACAGTTGTCACCGATACCGGTGTGATTACGGACGATATATTGCATCGATTAGATGACAGCACATTGCTAGTCTTGGAGGCTAACTATGATCCTCAAATGTTGCGCTTCGGCCCGTATCAACCCTTTTTAAAGCAACGCGTGGCAAGTGATGAAGGTCATTTAAGTAACGAAATGGCTGCACAGGCCTTACTTATGATGAAACGACCTAATTTTATGCAGGTCATTTTGGCACATCGCTCTGAAAATAATAATAACCCTGTCCTCGTAACGCAGACGATTGGTCAAATGCTCGTCGATGGGGGCGTTAAAATTGGCCCAGAAATGAAATTACAGCATGGCCAACCTAACGAAATAGTATCCATCCGGTCTGTTCATAAAAATTAGAGGTACATCTTGTATGAAGTTTCATGTAATCTGTATTGGTAAATTAAAAGAAGCGTATCTTCGCGAAGGGGTTGCAGAGTTTGTAAAACGTATGCGCCCCTATGGAGGCGTTACAATTACTGAATTGAATGAAAGTAAAATAGGGGATAAGCCCAGTGATGCGGACCGTAAACAAGTAGTCGTAGAAGAGGGACAGCGATTGTTAAAGGCCGTTCCTAAATCGGCATATACCGTATTGCTAGATGTATATGGTAAAACGATATCTTCTGAAAATTTGGCCTCTATGGTATCTAAATTAGAGGTGGACGGCATCAGTGATATGGCCTTTATCATAGGCGGTGCCTTTGGCGTTAGTGACGAATTGCGACGTTCTGTAAAATTTAAGTTATCCTTTAGCCCTATGACCTTTACTCATCAAATGGTTCGATTGTTGTTAGTAGAACAGATTTATCGCAGTACTAAGATAAATCGCAATGAACCATACCACTGGTGATATACCTAATAAATATTAGTTATATACAAATTTTGAAAAAGGAGTTTTCAACTATGAGGTCGAATAGTATAATAAAGAGTAAAGTTATATGAAGGAGGAATTCACTATGAAAATCCAAGACGTAATGAATAAATATCCTGTTACAGTTGGTAAAGATGCTCCGATTTCTGATGTAGCAGACTTATTGGTGAAATATAATTTAACAGCTGTCTCTGTTGTAGATGAAGAAAATAAATTGTTAGGTATTATTTCAGAAGGCGACTTATTATATAAAAAGGTTCGCCCTCATGTACCTCATTATGTAAATGTTTTGGGTGCTAGTATTTATTACAATGGTATTGGCGAATATAATGCACAATTCAAAAAATTGTTGGCATCCCATGTATATGAATTGATGACTAGCGATGTTATTACTACAACACCGGATAAAGATGTAGAAGAAATCGTATCCGTTATGCTAGATCAACATTTGAAAAACATTCCTGTTGTAGATAAAGAGTACCGTTTGGTAGGTATTTTATCTCGCCGTGACATCATCAAATTGATTGCAAAAGATAATTAATTATTTACATATATGTAATACTAAACAGCCACTCCGTATGAGTGGCTGTTTCCTTATAATGGTAATAATTGCATTGAATTTTCATTTATGATATTATAAGGAGTGCATAATATACTACAGAAATTTGGGCGTTTGCCCTTCAAGGAGGACATATTTTAATGAAAGCAACTGTAAATCCTGTTGATCAACACGTAGTAACGTTAACTATCGAAGTACCTGCAGCAGAAGTAGACAAAGGTATCAAACAAGCGGTAAAACGCATTGCAAACCAAGTGAACATTCCTGGTTTCCGTAAAGGCCATGCACCTCGTCGTGTATTGGAAATGAATTTTGGTAAAGAAGCAATCTTGGAAGAAGCCTTTGACGTATTGGCTAGCCAAAACTATAGTGCTGCTCTTCGTGAAAACGATATCGTTCCAGTATCTGATCCAGAAACTGAACGCGTACAATTCGAAGAAGGTAAAGATTTAATCTTCAAAGTAACTGTAACAAAACGCCCTGAAGTTAAACTTGGCGAATACAAAGGCTTAGAAGCTGAAAAACAAGACGCTACTGTAACTGATGAACAAATCGAAGAACAATTGAACAACATCCGCGAACAACAAGCTAAAATGGTTGTTGCTGAAGAAGGCGCTACAATTCAAAAAGACGACTTCGCAGTAATCGATTTCGCTGGTTCTGTTGACGGTAAACCATTTGATGGTGGTGAAGGTAAATCCTACCCATTACAAATTGGTTCCGGTAGCTTCATCCCAGGTTTCGAAGATCAATTGATCGGTGCAAAAGCTGGTGATGATGTAACTGTAAAAGTAACATTCCCAGAAGATTACTTCGTAGCTGAATTAGCTGGTAAAGAAGCAGAATTCAAAACTCATATCCATGATATTAAACGTAAAGAATTGCCTGAATTGAACGATGAATTCGCAAAAGAAGCAAGCTCTTACGAAACTATTGAAGAATTGAAAAACGATCTTCGCGCTAAAATGGAAGAAGAAGCATCCCGTCGTGCTATCGACACTTACAATGCTGATTTGATCCAAGCAGCTGTTAAAAATGCAACTGTAGATATTCCAGAAGTGATGATTAACGATCGTGTAGAACAAATGATTCAAGAATTGGCTATGAATATGGAAGGCCGTGGCTTGAAACTTGATGACTACTTGAAATTCTCCAATAAAACTATCGAAGATTTACGCACTGAATACAAAGATTCCGCAGCTGAAAACGTACGCGCTGATTTAGTATTGGATGCTGTTGCAACTGCTGAAGGTATTGAAGTAACTCCAGATGATATGAATCGCGAAATCTTCATTATGGCTCAAAACTTTGGGGCAGATCCTAAAGAAGTTTGGGATATTATTGCAAAAGAAGGTCGTGTAGCTATGTTAGCAGGCTCTGTAGCTCGCAAAAAAGCAGCTCGATTCATCATCGATAATGCAAAAGGTGCAGAAGCAGCAGAATAATGCTTGCTCACTAGGTACATGAAAAGGTGATTATATGTATGTACCAATCGTAGTTGAACAAGGCGAACGTGGAGAACGTTCGTATGATATTTACTCTCGCTTATTAAAGGATCGCATTATTTTCTTAGGTGGACCTATTGATGATAATGTTGCAAATGCGGTGATTGCCCAAATGCTTTTCTTAGAAGCAGAGGATCCAGATAAAGATATTCATCTATATATTAATAGCCCAGGTGGTGTTGTTACTGCAGGTATGGCTATTTATGATACGATGCAATACATCAAACCAGATGTGTCTACCATTTGTGTAGGTTCCGCCGCAAGTATGGGGGCTGTCTTGTTGACAGCGGGCGCAAAGGGAAAACGCTTTGCATTGCCTCATGCTCGCGTTATGATTCACCAACCATTGGGTGGTGTTCAAGGTCAAGCATCTGAAATCGAAATCCATGCCCGCGAAATTCTTCGTATGCGCGAAGAATTGAATGGTATCCTAGCGTCTCGCAGTGGACAAGACATTGAAGTGGTAGCTCGCGACACAGATCGCGACAACTTCATGAGTGCCCAAGATGCTGTTGAATATGGTTTAATTGATGAGGTGCTAACTCGCGATACTCTAGAAAGCAAGTAATGGAGGCGCTCATTGGCAAAAGATAAAGAAACTATGCGTTGCAGTTTTTGTGGACGCACAAGTGATGAAGTAAGAAAACTCGTAGCCGGTCCTAATGTGTACATCTGTGATGAATGCGTAGAAGTTTGTGAACGCATCATTGAAGATGAACTTGGTGACATCGGTACAGAAGACTTTAAATTAAAAGAATTGCCAACGCCAAAAGAAATTAAAGCTCATCTTGATCAATATGTTATTGGTCAAGATGATGCTAAAGTTTCCCTTGCGGTGGCAGTATATAATCACTACAAACGTCTACAGACAGACAATGTGGTAGATGATGTAGAATTACAAAAGTCCAATGTTCTATTTATTGGGCCTACAGGTAGTGGTAAAACATTATTGGCGCAAACATTGGCAAAAATGTTAGAGGTTCCATTTGCTATTGCAGATGCAACAAGCTTAACCGAAGCTGGCTATGTAGGGGAAGACGTAGAAAATATTCTATTAAAACTCATTCAAGCCGCTGATTATGATATTGAACGGGCAGAACGAGGCATTATCTATATCGATGAAATCGATAAGATTGCTCGTAAGTCTGAAAATCCTTCCATTACACGTGACGTGTCAGGGGAAGGTGTGCAACAGGCACTGTTAAAAATCTTAGAAGGTACTGTTGCTTCTGTACCACCTCAAGGTGGCCGTAAGCATCCAAATCAAGAGATGTTACAAATTGATACTACGAATATTCTCTTTATTTGTGGTGGTGCATTCGATGGTATGGATAAGGTAATTACTAAACGTACCGCTAAGAAAACCCTAGGTTTTGGTGCTGATGTACAACGTGCTGAAGAACGCGATGTATCTGCGATTCTTAAAGAGGTTGTACCGGAAGATTTATTAAAATTCGGCTTGATTCCTGAATTTATTGGTCGTTTACCAGTTATGGTAACTTTAGACTTGTTAGATCGGGATGCATTAGTCCAAATCCTTACAAAACCGAAAAATGCATTGACGAAACAATATGAAAAGATTCTATCCCTCGACGGAGTGGAATTGACATTTGAAGATGATGCATTAGAAGAAATCGCTGATGAAGCATTACAGCGTAAAACTGGTGCTCGTGGTTTGCGTGCCATTATTGAGAAGGTAATGAAGTATGTTATGTATGAAGTTCCATCTATGGATGATGTGGCAAAATGCATAGTTACCAGAGAAGCCGTAAAGGGCACAGGTGAACCTATACTCAAAAATGAGGCAGACAAAGACATCCAGCTGAAATCGTAATTCGAAGAAACTCATTTCTGTGTAGGAATGAGTTTCTTTTCATAATATAAATCCTTGGAGGACATATGAATTTACTCGAAGTAGGTATTCCTACCGTTCCCCTAAGAGGGATGGTTGTATATCCGAATATCGTGATTCACCTCGATATCGGTCGAGACAAATCCATCAAAGCGGTAGAAGCCGCAATGAACGAAGATCGTATTATGGCAGTAGTATCTCAAAAAGATGATACTGTAGATGCACCTACTGTTCATGATTTAGCCCAAATGGGCACACTTGTAAAAATTAAACAAATGTTGCGCTTACCAGGTGGTATTGTTCGTGTTCTCGTTGAAGGTATTACTCGTATTCGTGTCATGAACATTACGAGCATGGATCCTTATTATGTGGGGGACTATGAACGTATTGCATCTATTTTCGAAGATGATGTAGAACTTGAGGCGTATCGTCGTTTAGTACAGTCAAAATTCAATGAATGGGCTGATGAAGCTAAAACGATTACAGAAGAAGGCGTTACACGCGTTATGGAATTGCGTGACCCTTGTGAATTAGCCGATCAAGTAGCATTTATGCTACCTGTTAATAATGCAAAACGACAAGAGTTACTAGAAGAATTATCTGTTGCAAGACGATTGAACATGATTGTTGGTATTCTTAATATGGAATTACAAATTTCTGATTTAGAAAACTCCATTAATAATCAAGTTCGTCAAGCTATGGAAAAAACGCAAAAAGAATATTTCTTGCGTGAAAAGATTCGCGTTATTCATGATGAATTAGGCGATAAGGGTGATCCGGAAGAAGAAGCGGATGAATTAAGAGAGCAATTAAAGGCTCTTAACTTGAGCGAAGAGGTTCATAATCGGATTGATAAAGAAATTTCTCGCTATAGCCGCATGCCACAAATGATGCCAGAAGCGACTATTCTCAGAAATTATCTTGACTGGGTATTGAGCTTACCATGGAACGATGTTACAGATGATCGTCTAGATATCAATGAAGCTAAAGACATCTTAGAGGCTGATCATTATGGCTTAGAAAAGGTTAAGAAACGTATCTTAGAATTCTTGGCTGTTCGCAAATTGACCGGTAAGAATAGCGGTTCTATCCTTTGCTTAGTAGGACCTCCTGGTGTTGGTAAAACATCATTAGCTTCATCCATTGCTAAAGCGATGAATCGTAAATTCGTACGCGCATCCTTAGGTGGCGTTCGCGATGAAGCTGAAATTCGCGGCCATCGTCGTACATACATTGGCGCATTGCCAGGTCGTATGATTCAAGGCATTAAAAATGCAGGTACACGTAATCCTGTATTCTTGCTCGATGAAATTGATAAGTTGGCATCTGACTACAAAGGTGATCCATCATCTGCATTGCTCGAGGTGTTAGACCCAGAACAAAATAGCACATTCAGTGATCATTTTATTGAAATTCCCTTTGATTTCTCCGATGTATTTTGGATTACTACAGCTAATGTAGCATCCAATATTCCAGGCCCATTGTTGGACCGTATGGAAATTATCGAGCTTTCAAGTTATATGGAAGATGAAAAATTAGAAATCGCTAAGCGCTATTTAGCACCTAAACAAATCGAAAAGAACGGTTTAAAAGATAATAAGATTAAACTATCTGATGCAGTGTTAAAGAAAATTATTTCTGAATATACTCGTGAAGCTGGTGTTCGTACCTTGGAAAAAACGATTGCAAAGGTATGTCGTAAGATGGCGTACCAAGTGGTCGAACAAGGGGTTGAAACGCCAAAGGTTTCCGTTAAAAATTTACCAGATTACTTGGGTGCACCTATTTTCATCGACCAAGAGCGTGAAAAGAAACCACAAGTGGGCTATGTTAATGGGCTTGCTTGGACCTCTGTAGGAGGTGTAGTATTACCTTGTGAAGCTACAACAATGGCGGGGACTGGCAAATTAGCACTAACCGGTAGTCTTGGTAAAGTTATGCAAGAATCTGGTCATGCAGCGATGAGCTATATTCGTCATAATGCAAAGTCCTTGAAAATTGATGAAGAATTCTACAAGAAATTGGATATTCATGTTCATCTTCCAGAAGGGGCAACGCCAAAGGATGGTCCTTCTGCAGGGATTACTATGACATTGGCTATGGTTTCTGCGTTGACAGGACGTAAGGTTCGCTCTGATCTTGCCATGACAGGTGAAATTACATTACGCGGTCGCGTATTACCAATTGGCGGTCTTAAAGAGAAATTGTTAGCAGCATTGTCATATGGTGTTAAAGAGGTTTTAATTCCTAAGGGAAATGAAAAGGATATTCCTGAGTTACCAGACAGTGTAAAAGAAGGACTTATCATTACACCAGTAAAGACAATGGATGAAGTTTTAGCAAAGGCACTTGTATAATGCAAAAGAAGAAAAAATCCACAAAACATATGGGGCCAAAACCACAATATACAAGAAAAGAAATGAAAGGGCCTCGCATTATAGCAGCAAAATATAATACATCCTGTGTAAAGGCTGATCAATATCCTGAAGGGGATACGGTAGAAGTAGCTTTCTTGGGACGCTCTAATGTGGGCAAATCCTCACTGATTAATTCTTTGTGTAATCATCGTGGTTTAGCTCTCGTCAGTGGACAGCCAGGGAAAACTAAGACGATAAATTATTTTGATATTGAATCAAAAGAGGATATTAGCGAAACTGAAGAACGTCGGTATCATTGGTTCCTAGTCGATTTACCTGGCTACGGCTTTGCAAAAACGAATAAAGATAATCGCAATATGTGGTCATCATTTATATCTGACTATATATTACATTCTGAACGATTGATGCTGTTATGCTTACTTATTGATGGGCGTCATCCAGAGATGCCTATTGATAAGGTGGCCTTTGATTGGCTCGTTGAGGCTGGTGTGCCACTTCAAATTGTGGTTACAAAGGCTGATAAACTTAACGCTAAAGAAAAATCTGTAAATTTAGCAAAAATTAAAGCTATATATCCGACGGATGCGCCACCGATATTGTATAGCTCATTGAAACATACAGGACGTGAGCTACTACAACAACGAATTAATAAAGTATTAGTAGGGGAGGAAGCATGAGTAATTCAAACCAATTAGAGATGATGGAACGCATCGCTCTTGATTTAGAGGGTGTTGAACGTGCTCTTGCAGCATCCTTTAATACAGGGTCTGAAGATTTTAATGAACTCATTCGACCTTTATCCGAGGCCGGTGGCAAACGGCTAAGAGCTCAATTATGCTTGCTCATCGCCAATGCGGGCCAATCGATAAAGGAAGAGCGCATTAAAATTGCAGAAGCTGTTGAAATGTTACATCTGGCTACATTGATCCATGATGATGTTCTGGATCAGGCTGAAATACGTCGTGGTGAAGAAACTATCCATAAGCATAAAGGAAATAAGGTTGCTATTTTAAGTGGGGATTATCTATTCGCCAAAGCATTCCGCATTGTCTCTGAAATGCCTCATATGGAATATTTAAAAATCTTTTCTCATATCATCACTTGCCTTGTGGAAGGTGAGTTCATGCAAATGGAAGATGTATATCGCATCGATCAAGGCATAGAGCGGTATATGATAAAGACCCAAAAGAAAACAGCTGACTTTATGGAAGGCTGCATGGAACTCGGTGGCCTCTTAGGCGGTTGGTCTACTGAAGAGATTGTGTATCTAAAACGGTATGGTCACGCATTGGGCATGGCATTCCAGATTACTGATGATATTATGGACTATCGCGAAACCTCAGATACCACAGGCAAACCTGTAGGTAATGACCTACGAGAGGGTTTATTGACATATCCATTGCTCAGTATTGTTAATGAAAGCAATCAGGACCAATTGCTGAAAGATATCAAAAATCTAAATCATGGCGGTAACGAACAAGATTTAATCGATTATGTTATAGCCCAAGGCGGCATAGATAATACATTACAGGTAGCACAACAGTATTGTGATGATGCGTTATCTGCATTACAATCTATACGTGATTTTGATGGTAAAGAGTTTTTGGTATTAGCTGTTCAAAACTTGGCAGATAGAAAGGTATAATATGGAGGCTTTCGAACCTAAAGATTTCGAATATCCCATTAAGAAACCTTCATTTGACAGTGTAGTTCGGCAAAAACGTCGGGAGCAAGCACAAAAAGCAGAACAGGAGCAATATGCTGTAGTTAATGCGGATACGGCCGAGGATAGTCCAGAACCGTTATATACGGAGATGGAACAAAAAATGATGGATGAAGCAGCTAATTTATCGTTGGTAGGTCATTTATCAGAACTTCGTAGACGTATTATAATTATGGTAGTTACTATTATTATAGGAACGGGCATCGCCTATTATTATGTAGATGTTTTATTAGATATTTTGTTGGCCCCTGCGGGCAAATTGTATTATATGCGTCCTACAGAAGCCTTCTTTACATATATGAAGGTTTCCATCGTAGGCGGCATAATTTTGGCATCGCCCATCATATTGCATCAAATATGGCTCTTTGTAAAACCAGCGTTGACGGTTCGTGAAAAACATCTATCAAACTGGATTTTACCAGTAGCCTTTTTGTTGTTTGTTATAGGTATTTTATTTTCCTATATCTTAGTGTTGCCCGCTGCGGTTAAGTTCTTTATGGGCTTTGCCACCGATGAATTGCAACCGATGTTTTCCATTGGTCAATATATGGACTTTGTATTGGCCTTTGTATTGCCGTTCGGCTTTATATTCGAACTACCATTGATCATTATCATTATGGGATACTTTAACTTAATTACATCCCAATTTTTAAAGAAGAAACGCAAAATATTTATTTTGCTTTCCTTTATTATAGGTGCAGTAATTTCACCTACACCGGATATGTTCTCACAAACCATGATTGCATTGCCGATGATCTTATTATATGAAACTAGCCTCTTTGTGTTAGCTAAAGTGATGAAACGATAAGTACTTACTTTCAGGAGGAACGATGAAAACCTACGAAAATTTAACCACCTACAATCCTGGTGAAATCGAAAGTAAATGGTATTCCTATTGGGAAAACCAAGGTTACTTTCACGAAGAAGTAGACACTGACAAGGAACCATTTAGCATTGTATTGCCACCTCCAAATGTAACAGGTATGTTGCATATGGGGCATGCGCTAGATAATACATTACAAGATATCTTGATTCGTTTTAAACGTATGCAAGGTTACAATGTGTTATGGATGCCTGGTACAGACCATGCTGGTATTGCTACACAAATCAAGGTAGAAGAAATGCTCGCCAAAGAAGAGGGCAAATCTCGCTATGATTTAGGTCGTGAAAAATTCGTAGAACGCGTCTGGAAATGGAAGAAAGAATACGGCGATACTATTGTTAAACAAATTCGCAGCTTAGGTGCGTCCTGTGATTGGAGCCGTGAACGTTTTACATTGGATGAAGGCTACTATCATGCAGTGCGTGAAGTATTCGTAAGCCTTTATGAAAAAGGCTTGATTTATCGTGGTGAACGTATCATTAACTGGTGCCCTCGTTGTGCAACAGCGTTGTCTGATGTAGAGGTAGAACACGAAGATGAACACGGTCATTTATGGCATATTAAATACCCTGTAAAAGGTGAAGAAGGTCGCTTTGTTATCGTTGCAACAACGCGTCCTGAAACAATGTTCGGCGACGTAGCGGTAGCGGTAAATCCTGAAGATGACCGTTATAAAGATTTAATTGGTAAAACATTAATCTTGCCATTTGTTAATCGTGAAATTCCTGTTATCGCCGATGACTATGTAGATGCAAGCTTTGGTACCGGTTGTGTAAAAATTACACCAGCTCATGACCCTAACGACTTTGAAATGGGTCAACGTCACAACTTAGAATCCATCGTTGTTATGAACAATGATGCGACAATGAACGACGGTGCTGGTAAATTTAACGGCATGACACGCGAAGAAGCGCGTAAACAAGTGGTAGCTGAGCTTGATGGATTAGGATTGCTAGAAAAAATCGAAGATCATGACCATGCGGTTGGCCATTGTTCCCGTTGTAAAACGATTATTGAACCAATGGTTTCTAAACAATGGTTCGTAGATATGAAACCTCTTGCAGAGCCAGCATTGAAGGTTGTAAAAGATGGTGAAGTTCAATTTGTTCCTGAACGATTCACCAAAACCTATGTAAATTGGCTCGAAAACATCCGTGACTGGACGATTTCTCGTCAATTATGGTGGGGTCACCGTATTCCAGCATGGTATTGCGATGACTGTGGTGAAACTATTGTTAGCCGTGAAGACATTACAGAATGCCCTCATTGTCATGGACATGTAACACAAGATCCAGATGTGCTTGATACATGGTTCAGTTCTGGTTTATGGCCTTTTGCTACCATGGGGTGGCCTAAAGATACAGCAGAGCTTAAACAATGGTATCCAACAAGTGTACTCGTAACTGGTTATGATATTATCTTCTTCTGGGTTGCTCGTATGATTTTCATGGCTCTTGAGTTTGAACATGAAATTCCATTCAAACATGTATTTATTCATGGTCTTGTACGCGATAGCCAAGGTCGCAAGATGAGTAAATCCTTGGGCAATGGTATTAATCCATTAGATGTAATCGGCGAATATGGTGCTGATGCATTGCGCTTTACACTTGTAACAGGTAATACACCGGGCAATGATATGCGTTTCTACATGGAACGTGTAGAAGCAAACCGCAACTTTGCAAATAAAATTTGGAATGCTTCTAAATTTGTTCTCATGAATTTGACGAATTATGATGAAAGTTTCGTTCCTACTGAGGCTGATTTGACATTGGCTGACAAATGGATTGTTGAAAAATACAATGAAACCGTAGCAAGTATTACTGCAAATCTTGATAAATTTGAGCTTGGTGAAGCGGCTAGCTCCGTATATGATTTCATTTGGAATACATATTGCGACTGGTACATTGAACTTGCAAAACCTCGTTTGTATAGCGATGCTAATGAACGCGATCGTCGCACTGTACAATATTTGCTTGTAACAATCTTGCGTCATATGCTTGAATTGTTGCATCCATTTATGCCATTCGTTACAGAACATATTTGGCAACATTTGCCTCATGAAGGTGAAAGCATTGTGATTGCTAAATGGCCAGAAGCATTAGCTTTCACAAATCTTACAGAGGCTGCACGTCAAATGGAAGTTATGATGGATGCTATTAAAGGTATCCGTAACATGCGCGCTGAAATGAATGTACCTTTAGGCAAAAAAGCCGAAGTTATCGTAGCACCGACTGATGCGTCTATCGCTGAGGCCGTTGCAGATCATAGCGATTATTTCGTAACACTTGCATGGGCTGAAAAGGTAACTATTCTAGGTGCTGATGATCCAAAACCTGAAAATGCAACTGTAACTGTTGTAAATGGTATGGAAGTATATCTTCTATTGAAGGATCTTATCGATGCAGATAAAGAAAAAGAACGTATCGAAAAAGAAAAAGGTCAAATGCAAAAAGAAATTGCACGCTTAGAAGGTAAATTGAGCAATCAAGGTTTCCTTGCAAAAGCACCAGAAGCAGTTGTAGCAAAAGAAAAAGAAAAACTAGAAGAATATAAACAAAAACAACAAGCGTTGTTAGAACGTGAAGAATTCTTAAAAACCTTATAGGAGGTTTATATGACATACGAAGAAGCCTTAACGTATTTAGAAGATACCTCATCCTTTGGCATAAAACCTGGGTTAGAGCGTATTCGTGCATTATTGCAAGCGTTGGGGAATCCTGAACGAGATTATAAAATCATTCATGTTACGGGTACAAATGGCAAAGGTTCTGTAACAACCTATATTTCGTATGCTCTATTTACCAGTGGATTACGGGTGGGGCGATTTACATCGCCTCACCTTGAATCTTATACGGAGCGTATAGAAATTAATGATGTTCAAATTAGCAAAGACGCTTTTGGCAGTTTGATCGATTGTGTTCGACAAGGCGTAGATAAGATCATTGCTGATGGGGTAGAGCCACCTACACAATTTGAAATTCTAACGGCCGCAGCATTCCTATTCTTTAAAGAACAAGGTGTAGACTATGCTGTTGTAGAAGCTGGCTTGGGGGGATTACTGGATTCAACGAATGTTGTGACACCAGTGGTTTCCGTTATTACTAATGTTACCCTTGATCACCAAGCGTATTGTGGCAATACGGTGGAAGAGATTGCCAAGCATAAGGCAGGCATTATAAAAGAAGGTATTCCTGTTGTAACAGCGGCTCAAGAAGGACCATTAAAGGTCATTGAAGAGACAGCTGAAGAAAAACATGCACCATTATATGTGTTTAACAAAAAGTTTGGTATCGATAGCCGTAGTGTAGTGCCTGGTGGGCAATTGATTACGGTCAGTGCTATTGGTGCACCGCCTGCTATGTTATTTACAACGATGGCTGGGATTCATCAATCTGTCAATTTGGCTTGTGCATTACAAGCTGTACGCCTAGTTATGGAACATGATGATGCTATTAGTGAAGAAACAATGCGTGAAGGCTTTGCCCGTGCTACTTGGGCTGGTCGTTTTGAGATTAAAAAAGCTTTGGATCGGACATTTATATTTGATGGTGCCCACAATGCAGCCGGCGCAGAATCTTTCGGTATGACTTACCATGAATTATTTGGAGATACGCCAAAAACAATGGTGATGGCTATTTTGTCAGATAAGGATGAAATGGGTATTATTCACGAAGTTGTAAAACCAAAAGATACAGTCATTGCAGTGGCTGCACCAACACCACGTACAGAGGTGCCAGAGAAATTGGTAGAAACCGTTCGGCAATGTGTGAAAGGGGTAGTGGCACAAACAGAGGATTCTGTGAGCAATGCTCTTGATTTAGCATTACAATCGACACAAGATGGAGATATCATTGTTGTGTGTGGATCATTATATATTCTTGGCGAAGCTCGCGGTTGGTTACAAAACCGTATGAGCCACTAGGTAATCATTATGGATCACTCATTATTTCCAACGGAAACAAAGTTGAAGTTTTATATTGAACGACTCATTTATGGCGTGGCTATCGCCATGCCTCTACAACCGATGGTAGGGGATGTGCTTTTGTGGCTGGCCGTTGGGCTTGCCATTGTCGATTTAATACGAAGTCGTAGTCTTAGCTTACCTACGGGCTGGTTGTCTTGGACTGTTATGTTTTTCGTCCTTTGGACGGGCGTATCAGCTGCCCTTTCCGATAATGCGCAATGGGCTTTGACAAGTTGGTTTTATCAGATTGTGGCCGGTGGCGGTATCTATTATTTAGTACGTACCTATATTAGTACGCCAAAACAGTGGCGTTATTTTCTTCAATGTACATTGGGAACGGCGATTCTCGTTTGTTGTATAGGTGCTTATGAATATATTTTTATTCCTAATCATCATATTAAGGAATGGGTTGATGCCATTCAATTTCCAAAATTGATGCGACGCATGTCGTCAACATTGACGAATCCCAATCTATTGGGTGCTTACTTGTTGATGATTCTCAGCGTTAGCATTAGTTATCTATTGGTTTACTGGAAGGGCTTATCCGATAAAATCTTATCGGACGAATATAAGAAACAAATCTACATGATGATTCCCATAGCATTAATACTTTTTGTTACCATGCTATTAACGTATTCACGTGGCATATGGATCAGTTTTGGTGCCATGATTATTTACTGGGGTATTTTTGTAGAACGTCGCTTATTATTATCTCTGTTAGCAATCCCAATCATTCTGTATTGTTATGATGGGGAAATTGCGACTCGACTTTGGTCTATATTCCAAGGCCATGATACATCGGCGGATTTACGATGGGCCTTGTGGGATAGCACGATGTACATCGTTCGTGAAAATCCTGTATGGGGGATTGGATGGAATACATTTTACTTAGTATATCCAGAGTATAACTATTACATTCAGGGCCCTAATATATTAATGTATCATGCCCATAATTTATATCTTAATATGTTGGCTGAAATCGGTATACCGGGGCTTATCTCTTTTATAACTGTATTATTAGGTCATGTGATTACCTCCATACGTTTAAAAGGTGATGTATTCCGCAAAGCGGCTTCCATCGGTGTTGGTGCTTTAGCAGTCGGTGTCCTTGTGAGTGGTTTGTCCGATTTTGAATTATATAGTCACCAAGTAACGATTACATTCTGGTTATTGCTAGGGTGGGTAGGTGCTTTTGTGAAAGTTCAACAAAATCAGGCTGAAATCAATCATAATTAAAACGCATCGAAAAAAATCGAAATTATTGCCATTGGTATACTATCAAAAGAAAAGAGTGAATTGAAGAGAATCTATATAATGTATAGAGATTCTTCGATTCACTCTTTTATATCTATATATATGGAATTATAAAATTACAGCAATAATTCCTGAGAGTTATAACGATGTGAATTTAATTTATCCAAAAAATAGAAAATTGATGACTTTTAGTCATAATACCCCATAAATGTGTGACAAAAAATACATTTTATGCATATAAGTTGACAATGCTATTCTAAAAGCATACGATGAAATTGGTTTAAGGAACGGTTTAGACCAAGAGATTGATCAACTGTCGTTTAACAAGGTGATTTTAAGGAGATGGTACGATGATAGACATCAAAGATCGCGTTAAAAATGCGGCCCTCCAAGGCAAAATTGTCACAGCTTATGAAGCAGCTCAAATGATTAACCACAATGATAAAGTTGGTATTTCTGGCTTTACTCCATCTGGTTATGCAAAAGCTGTACCATTGGCTTTGGCTGAACGAATGGAAAAAGAACCATTCAAAATTGATTTATGGACAGGTGCTTCTGTAGGTGATGAAGCTGACGGTGCATTAACACGTGCACATGGTATTAACCGTCGTTTCCCTTATCAAACAAATGGGGATACACGCAAAGCTTTAAATAGCGGCGACATCAAATACGTTGATATGCACTTAAGTACAATGGCGCAAAATGTACGCTATGGTTTCTTTGGTGATTTAGACGTAGCTATCGTAGAAGTTTGTCAAATCAATGAAGATGGCTCTTTAGTACCTACAACATCTGTTGGTAACTCTCCAACATTTGTTAGCCAAGCTAAAAAAGTTATCGTAGAAGTAAACGTATCTCAACCATTATCTTTGGTTGGTATGCATGATATCTACGAACCACTTGATCCACCATATCGCAAACCAATTCCATTGGAACATGCTGGTGATCGTATTGGTACTGATGCAATTCCTTGTGACCCAGACAAAATCATTGCAGTAGTTCCTTGTGATGTTCCTGATACTACAAGACCTTTGGCACCTATCGATGATGATGCAAAAGCAATGAGTCAACACCTTATCAAATTCTTTGAACAAGAAATCGGTGAAGGTCGTTTACCTGAAAACTTGCTTCCATTGCAATCTGGCGTAGGTTCTGTAGCAAATGCAGTAATCAGCGGATTGGCTCAAGGCCCATTCAAAGATTTGTCCATTTATACAGAAGTAATCCAAGATGGTATGTTTGACTTAATCGATGCAGGTAAAGTAACTGTATGTTCCGGTACTGCATTAAGTCCTTCTCCAGATGGGTTGAAACGTTTCTATAATAACATCGATGAATATCGTAAAAAGATTATTCTTCGTCCACAAGAAATTTCCAACAACCCTGGTATTGCTCGCCGTATTGGTGTCATTGCCATGAATACCGCTATCGAATTTGATATTTTTGGCAATGTAAACTCTACTCATATTATGGGTAGCAAAATGATGAACGGTATTGGCGGATCTGGTGACTTTGCACGTAGTGCATATCTCACTATTTTCTGTACTAATTCCGTTGCAAAAGGTGGCGACATCAGTTCTATCGTTCCATATGTATCTCATGTGGATCACCCAGAACATGACACTATGATTTTCTGTACAGAACAAGGTGTTGCTGACTGTCGTGGTTTGAGCCCAGTGGAAAGAGCTCGTTTGATCATTGAAAAATGTGCTCACCCAGACTACAAACCAATGTTAACTGAATACCTCGAAAAAGCACTCGCTGCAACTAAGAATGCCCATACACCAATGTTGCTCGACGAAGCTCTTTCTTGGCATAAACGCTTCACAGAAACTGGAAGCATGAAAAAATAACCTGTTTTTTTAGGAGGATGATGAAAACATGGCTTACGAAAACCTTAAAGCCCAAATTGCTGAGTACAATAAACTTTGTGACGAAAAGTGTGTAAAAACTCCAGAACGTCAAAACTTGAAATACAACCGCGTGTATACACCAGTTGATATTGAAGGTTTTGATTATGAACGTGATTTGGGTATGCCTGGTGAATATCCATATACTCGTGGCGTACAACCTACAATGTACCGTGGTCGTTTCTGGACTATGCGTATGTATGCTGGTTTCGCGACAGCTGAAGAATCTAACAAACGTTACCGTTACCTTATCGAATCCGGTGCAACTGGTCTTTCCTGTGCATTCGACTTACCTACACAAATCGGTTATGACTCTGATGACGTTATGGCTGAAGGCGAAGTTGGTAAAGTAGGTGTAGCGATTGACTCCTTGGCAGATATGGAAATCTTGTTCGATGGCATCGACCTTGGCAAAGTATCCACTTCCATGACAATCAACGCTCCAGCATCCGTTTTGTTGGCAATGTATATCGCAGTAGCTGAAAAACAAGGCGTACCTTCCACAGAATTGAAAGGTACAATTCAAAATGATATTTTGAAAGAATACGCAGCTCGTGGTACTTACATTTTCCCTCCAAAACCATCTATGCGTTTGATCACTAATATCTTTGAATATTGCTCTCAATACGTTCCAAAATGGAATACAATTTCCATCTCCGGTTACCATATCCGTGAAGCAGGTTCCACAGCAGCACAAGAAATCGCATTTACAATTGCTGATGGTATCGCATACGTAGAAGCAGCTTTGAAAGCTGGTCTTGATGTTGATACATTCGCTGGTCGTCTTTCCTTCTTCTGGAATGCTCATAATAATGTACTTGAAGAAGTTGCTAAATTCCGCGCATCCCGTCGTTTATGGGCAACAATCATGAAAGAACGTTTTGGTGCTAAAAAACCAAAATCCATGATGCTTCGTGTACATACTCAAACAGCTGGTTCCATGTTGACTGCACAACAAGTTGATAACAACATCGTTCGTGTTGCTCTTCAAACTGCAGCTGCTGTAATGGGCGGTACTCAATCCTTACATACAAACTCCCGTGACGAAGCTTTGGCTCTTCCTACAGAAGCATCTGTACAAGTAGCTCTTCGTACACAACAAATCGTGGCTTACGAATCTGGTTTGGCTGACGTAGTTGACCCATTGGGCGGTTCCTACTATGTAGAAGCTATGACTAACGCTATCTATGACGAAGCTATGGCTTACATCAAGAAAATTGATGAAATGGGCGGCGCTGTAGTAGCAATCGAAAAAGGCTACATCCAAAAAGAAATTCAAGAATCCGCTTACAAATGGCAAATGGAAGTTGAATCTGGCTTGCGCACAATCGTTGGCGTAAACAAATTCCAAGTTGAAGAAGAAGCTCCAAAAGACTTGCTTCGCGTAGATGCTTCCGTTGGTGTTAACCAAGCTAAGAAAACTCAAGCAGTTCGCGCTAACCGCGATCAAGCAGCAGTTGACAAAGCTTTAGCTGATTTGAAAGCTGGCGCAGCTGACGAAAACGTTAACTTGATGCCATTAATTCTTGCAGCAGTTAAAACATATGCTACTTTGGGTGAAATTTGTAATGTATTGCGCGAAGTATTCGGTGAATACCAAGCTCATTCCACATTATAATATCGGCTAATTTCGGAGGTAATTATCATGGCAGAAAAACGTATTAGAGTAATCGTAGCAAAACCAGGTCTTGATGGTCATGACCGTGGTGCAAAAGTTGTAGCACGCGCACTTCGCGATGCTGGTTTCGAAGTAATCTACACAGGTCTTCGTCAAACTCCAGAACAAATCGTAGAAGCAGCACTTTCTGAAGACGTTAATGTAGTTGCATTATCCCTTCTTTCTGGCGCTCACAACACATTGTTTCCTAAAATTGTTGAACTTTTGAAAGAAAAAGGCATGGGCGATGTTCTTGTAATCGGCGGCGGCGTTATTCCTGATGCTGATATCCCTGGCTTGAAAAAAGCTGGCGTAGCAGCTGTATTCACACCTGGTACTCCAACTGGTGATATCGTTAACTTCATCAAGGAAAACGTAAAATAATTAATTGGGCAAGAGAGGGGCACAACTGAATAGTTGGCTCCCCTCTATTCCCATATTCAAAGATAGGTGGTGAGGCGAATGGATTTAGTTAAAGGCCTCTTTGAAGGCTCAAGACTAGCCTTAGCACGGTCCATCACTGCTGTAGAAAACGAGTATGAAAATGCCATCGATATTATGAAGGCTATTTACCCTAAAACGGGTAATGCCCGTATTCTCGGTATAACTGGTGCCCCTGGTGCAGGTAAAAGTACTTTGACAGATAAGGTTGTTAAACATTATCTTGATCAAGGTAAAAAAATCGGCATCGTTGCCATCGACCCAACTAGCCCATTCTCTGGTGGTGCTATATTGGGGGACCGTATTAGAATGAATGATTTGACATTAAATGAAAATGTATTCATTCGAAGCATGGGGACGCGTGGTAGTCTTGGTGGTTTATCCAAAAAGACTGCAGACGTTGTAAAATTAATGGATGCCTTTGGCATGGATTTGATTATCATTGAAACAGTAGGTGTAGGTCAATCCGAAGTAGATATCGTAAAAAATGCGGATACTACATTGGTTGTGCTCGTTCCTGGTCTCGGTGATGATATCCAAGCTATTAAGGCGGGTATTCTTGAAATCGGCGATGTATTTGCTATCAATAAAGCTGACCGAGATGGTTGCGATCGTTTGAATGTAGAAATTGAAATGATGCTTGACCTTGATTCTCGTGAAGTAAAATGGCGCCCACCAATTAAGCGTACAATTGCTAGTAAAGACCAAGGCGTAGATGAACTTATCGAAGCCTTAGATGAACATTTTGAGTATCTTGAAGATTCCGGTGAATTGGAATCTCGTCGGGCAGAACGTACCCGCGATGAAATCATCGCAATGATTAATGAACAAATTGGTCGCTATGTAGCTGATAAAATCATTACAAGCGACGAATTTAATAGCCAAGTGGCAGCTGTCAATGAACGTGAAAACGATCCATATACAGTTGTTAACGGCGTAATTAATAACGTGCTAAAGTAGACGGCGACTACATAGCATTAGAGATTTAGCCTTATAAAGGAGATAATCGAAATGGCTTTTAAAGTATTACAAGTGGATCACATCGGTATTGGTGTTAATGATTTAGCAGCAACTAAAGAATTTTACAAAAATGCTTTAGGTATTCAACATCTTCCTGAAGATGAAGTAGTAGAAGAACAAAAAGTAAAAGTATCCTTCTTCCCATGCGGTGATGCTGAATTAGAATTCTTGGAAACTACTACACCTGATGGCCCTATCGGTAAATTTATCGAAAAAAATGGCGGTCGTGATGGTATCCAACACGTTGCTTTGCGCGTAGATAATATTGAAAATGCTATTGCTGATCTTATGGCGAAAGGTATTCGTATGATTGACGAAAAACCTCGTTATGGTGCTGGCGGTTCCTCTATTGCATTCGTTCATCCTAAAGCTACAGGTGGCGTATTACTTGAACTTTGCCAACGAATGAAATAAAATATTATTGTAACAAGTTTTTATGGAGGTGCTGACATGCAAACAGTGCAAGAAAAAATTGAGTTGTTGCACGAAAAACTAGCTAAAGTTAAAGCTGGTGGCGGTGAAAAACGCGTTGAGAAACAACATTCTCAAGGTAAAATGACTGCTCGTGAACGTTTGGCTAAATTATTCGATGACAACTCTTTTGTTGAACTTGATCAATTCGTTAAACATCGTTGTGTTAACTTCGGTCAAGACAAAAAAGAATTACCAGGCGAAGGCGTAGTAACTGGTTACGGTACTATCGATGGTCGTTTGGTATATGCATTCGCACAAGACTTCACTGTAGAAGGTGGTTCTCTTGGTGAAATGCACGCTGCTAAAATCGTTAAAGTACAACGTTTAGCAATGAAAATGGGTGCTCCTATCGTTGGTATCAATGATTCCGGCGGGGCTCGTATTCAAGAAGCTGTAGATGCTCTTGCTGGTTACGGTAAAATTTTCTTCGAAAATACAAATGCATCTGGCGTTATTCCACAAATTTCCGTAATCATGGGACCATGTGCAGGCGGTGCTGTATATTCTCCAGCATTGACTGACTTCATTTACATGGTTAAAAACACATCTCAAATGTTCATCACTGGTCCTGCAGTTATTAAATCTGTAACTGGTGAAGAAGTAACAGCTGAAGATCTTGGTGGCGCAATGGCTCACAACTCTGTGTCCGGTGTTGCTCACTTCGCAGCTGAAGATGAAGATGATTGCATCGCTCAAATCCGCTACTTGTTAGGTTTCTTACCTTCTAACAACATGGAAGATGCTCCATTGGTAGATACAGGTGATGACCCAACTCGTGAAGACGAAGGCTTAAACAGCTTGTTACCTGATAACAGCAACATGCCATACGACATGAAAGATGTTATCGCAGCTACTGTAGATAATGGTGAATACTATGAAGTACAACCATTCTATGCTACAAACATCATTACATGCTTTGCACGTTTTGATGGTCAATCTGTTGGTATCATTGCTAACCAACCTAAAGTAATGGCTGGTTGCTTGGACATCAACGCATCCGACAAATCTTCCCGTTTTATCCGTTTCTGTGATGCTTTCAATATTCCAATCGTTAACTTCGTTGACGTTCCTGGTTTCTTGCCTGGCACAAATCAAGAATGGGGCGGTATCATTCGTCATGGTGCTAAAATGTTGTATGCTTACTCTGAAGCAACAGTACCAAAAATTACTGTTATCACTCGTAAAGCATACGGTGGTTCCTACCTTGCTATGTGTTCCCAAGATTTGGGCGCCGATCAAGTTTACGCTTGGCCTACATCCGAAATCGCTGTAATGGGTCCTGCTGGTGCAGCTAACATTATCTTCAAAAAAGACGAAGATAAAGACGCTAAAACAGCTAAATACGTAGAAGAGTTTGCAACTCCTTACAAAGCTGCAGAACGTGGCTTCGTAGATGTTGTAATCGAACCAAAACAAACTCGTCCAGCTGTTATCAATGCGTTGGCTATGCTTGCAAGTAAACGTGAAAACCGTGCTCCAAAGAAACATGGTAATATTCCATTATAATTCGATTCGGTAATCATATCATCGAATTTGGGAGATACCTTTCTTTACTTATTTTTTAGAAAGGGGAATGATTATGGAAGGACAAGCAGTTACTACCAATCCCTGGTTAATCATGGCCATTAATATGACAGTTGTATTTGTTGTGTTGATTCTTTTAGGCATTTTGATGACAATCGTTCATTTGATTGACCCTACGAAAAAGAAAAAAGAAGCACCTGCAAGTGCTCCTGTTGCAGCTCCTGCAGCTACTCCAGTGGCTACACCAAGTGCATCTGCTCAAAATGAGGATGAAGTAGTAGCAGCTATCGTGGGTGCCATTGTGGCGATGGGGTACTCATCTGAACAAATTGCATCTATTCGACCTACAGCAACCAGTGCTAAATGGCGCATGGAAGGTCGTTTAAGCGGTAGAAATTAATATTTTTTAGGAGGCATTTGTCATGAACAATGCTACAAAAGCTAACGGTAAAGCGCCATCTCAAGATGTAATTGCAGTTATCGTTGGCGCATTAGCGGCAATGGGTTATTCCGCTGATCAAATCGCGCATATCCGTCCAATCGTAAGCTACAATTGGAAAATGGAAGGTCGCTTACGCGGTAATCGATAAGATTAACGCTTTTAGATAATCGATAGGATTATCAGAACTATATGTGTAAATGAATTTTAATTATTGTGTAAGATATACACATTTTGGAGGAATTTAAGATGAAAAAATTCAACGTTACAGTAAATGGCACAGCATATGATGTAGAAGTTAATGAAGTAAAAGCTGCAGCTCCTGCAGCAGCTCCTAAAGCAGCTCCAGCAGCAGCTCCTAAAGCGGCTCCTGCACCAGCTCCAGCTCCAGCTGCAGCAGCAGCTCCAGTTCCAGCAGGTGCTGAAACTGTAAAAGCTCCAATGCCTGGTAAAATCCTATCTGTAGCAGTATCCGCTGGCCAAGCAGTTAAAAAAGGCGAAACTTTGTTGATTCTTGAAGCTATGAAAATGCAAAACGAAATCGCAGCTCCTCATGATGCTGTAGTTGCAGAAGTTCGCGTAGCTGCTAACCAAACTGTATCCACTGGCGATGATATGGTTGTTCTTGGCTAATACCAAGTGTTGTCTTATGGCGCGGCTGCGCCGCGTCATATAACAATTTTATATTTGTGAAAGGGGAACGCATATGGAGGCTTTTGCTGTTGCGATTCAATCTGTTATAACTGATAGCGGGTTCCTCGCATTTACAACAGGCAATGCTATTATGATTCTTGTAGGTTTGATCCTATTGTATTTAGCATTTGCTAGAGAGTTTGAACCATTATTGTTGGGTCCGATTGCGTTTGGTTGTGTACTTGCTAATATTCCGCGTAACGGCTTCGAAGAAGGCGTAATGGCGCTTATTAGTGCAGGTATCTCTCAAGAAATCTTCCCACCTTTAATTTTCCTTGGTGTAGGTGCAATGACTGACTTTGGTCCACTCATTGCGAACCCTAAAACATTGCTTTTAGGTGCTGCTGCACAAATCGGTGTATTCGTTGCGTTAGGTGGCGCTATGATGCTCGGTTTTACAGCTCAAGAAGCTGCAGCTATCGGTATCATCGGTGGTGCAGACGGTCCTACATCTATCTACTTAGCTACTAAACTAGCTCCTCATTTATTAGGTGCTATCGCGGTTGCCGCATATTCTTATATGTCCTTGGTACCGTTGATTCAACCACCTGTAATGAAATTATTCACTACGCAAAAAGAACGTGAAATTGTGATGGAACAATTGCGTGAAGTTACACGTTTTGAAAAAATCGTATTCCCAATCGTTGCAACAATCTTCATTTCCTTATTGCTTCCTTCCATTACATCCCTTTTAGGTATGTTGATGTTAGGTAACTTGTTCCGTGAATCCGGCGTAACTGATCGTTTGTCCGATACATCTCAAAATGCGTTGATTAATACCGTTACTATCTTCTTAGCAACTGGTACTGGTTTAACAATGAGTGCGGAACACTTCTTAAGCGTGCAAACACTCCTTATCATCTGCTTAGGTTTGGTTGCATTCATCGGTGGTACAGCTGGTGGCGTATTATTTGGTAAATTAATGAACTTAGTCGATGGTGGTAAAACAAATCCACTTATTGGTTCCGCTGGTGTATCTGCGGTTCCAATGGCGGCTCGTGTATCCCAAGTAGTAGGTGCTAAAGCTAACCCAGCAAACTTCTTGCTCATGCATGCCATGGGTCCAAACGTAGCTGGCGTTATTGGTACAGCAGTAGCAGCAGGTACAATGCTTGCTATGTTGTCTAGCCACTAATAGTTTAATAATTATTCACCAAGGTGTGCCATTTTAGGTACACCTATTGGTGAATAAAAAATCCCCTGTATCGTATGTAAACATGCAGAAAAGGGGTATATTAGCAATAAATGCTTTGTCAGATCGGTCATTATGTGATGAGCAAGAATTTCACTAAATAACCTTCTAGTGCTTTCTATATAGTAGAGGTGGTCGTCTTGTTATCAATTGAATTAAAAATACTGATTTGTTTCGTATGGGCATTTATTGTTTTTTTAGTTACTGCACTGATTATTGGTGTTGAACGCAAATCACAATGGTTCCAAAGAAGAACTAAATATTCTTGGTTTAATCGCCGAGGATTTCTAGGAGAAGCATTACTTTTTGGTTATCCCAAAACTATAGAGGGATATGGGGTTACATTTTTAATGGCTTGCGCCATTAGTGTCGTAGGCTATGTTTTATACCTCATATAACTACAATCAGTGCATTTCTCTGAAGGGAGATGATGATGTATGGGTGCTGCAGAACAAACCTTAATCGTCCTTGCAGTCATGGCTGTTTTATTCGTTACGGAAATTATTCCTTTAGCTATCACTTCTTTAGGCGGTGCAATTGCCCTTGGCCTTATGGGGATTATTACTCCTAAGGTTGTATTCTCTGGTTTATCTGATAGTACAGTTGTGTTGTTCGCCGGCATGTTTGTTGTTGGTGCTGCGTTATTCTACACAGGTTTAGCTCAAAAGATTGGTGAAACCGTAGTTTCTCATGCAGGCACTAGTGAAAACGGTTTGATGCTTGCCATCATGCTTGTTACCGCTACTATGTCCGCATTCTTATCTAACACTGGTACAACAGCTGCGTTATTACCTGTAGTTGTTGGTATCTGTTCCGTTGCTAAGATTCCTGCATCTCGCCAATTGATGCCATTAGCATTTGCTGCTGGTATCGGCGGTATCATTACAATGGTTGGTACACCACCAAACATCATTGTAAGTGGTACATTGACTAAATTTGGTGAACAACCATTTGGTTTCTTCGAATTTGCATGGATTGGTATTCCTTTGACTATCGCTACTATCATTTTCATGATGTTAATTGGTAAGCATTTGCTTCCTAAACATGAAATTCAAGATGCTGGTGACGTTGAACAAGAAGTTGCAGCTGAAGATATCTCTAATGATCCAAAGAAACAATTATACTCTGGTCTTATTCTTTTAGGCGTAATCATCGCTATGATTTTAGGCGATACCTTAAAAGGCGTTGGTATCAATTTACCATTGAGCATGGTTGCCGTTATTGGCGCAATGCTTTGCGTATTGACTGGTTGCTTGAACGAAAAACAAGCTTATACATCCATTGACTGGGTTACAATCTTCTTATTTGCAGGTATGATGCCAGTTGCCACTGCACTAGATCAATCTGGTGCTGGTAAAATGATTGCTAATGCAGTTATCGGTATTATGGGTTCCGACCCTAGCCCTTACTTTGCAACAGCAGTATTGTTCATTTTGTCTTGTGTAATGACTCAATTTATGTCTAACACAGCATCTTGCGCATTGTTGGCTCCTATCGGTATCTCCATTGCTCAAGGTATGCATGCTGATCCTCATGCTGTATTGATGGCTATCGGCGTTGCTGCATCTTGTGCATTCGGTACACCAGTAGGTACACCTCCAAATACATTAGTACTTGGCCCTGGTCAATACAAATTTACTGATTATGTAAAAGCCGGCGTTCCATTGATTTTAGTTTGCTTCGTAGTAAGCTTAATTATTATCCCAATGGTATGGCCATTCTTCCCTGGTAAATAATAGGGAATAGGTTACTCTACTATAAAGCACACACGAGGTCGAATCGTAAGATTCGGCCTCTTTTTTTATGATTTTAGCCTATATGATTTTAATATAGATTACATATAAGTGTAATCAAAAGCAATATGAATTAAACTAATTTGCATGATTAATTTTACACAATTGACTACATCGAAAAAAATATGATATAGTATATTGTGTAAGATATAATAATGTAATGTTGAATAAGGAGGTCATCTATGACAAAAGAAAGATTTAACATGTTAGTTGGTTCTATTGGTGCATTTATTGGTGTATTTGTATTTTTAGCCTATATCCCACAAATAATTGCTAATCTTCATGGTCAACCTAGTCAACCATGGCAACCATTATTTGCAGCAGTATCCTGTTTGATCTGGGTATTATATGGTTGGACAAAATCACCTAAACGTGATTATATTTTAATCGTACCAAACCTTGCAGGCGTTATTTTAGGTACACTAACATTCTTAACATCTTTCTAAGTGCTATAAGAAGAAAATAAATAGTATTATTGTTATATAGTGAATAATAGTAAAGATATTCCTTTACTATATAAATATAAATGAGGTCGAATCGTATGATTCGGCCTTTTTTAAAAGAGTGAAGTTTATATGTTAAATTAAAATATTGATAAGCATTAAATCTGTTGTAATAAAAAAATAGTTTTTATGATAATAAATATTGATAATTAAATTCCTATTATGATGATTAGGGTTTTATAAAATTGATAATTACAGCGTTCTCATTTATTGAGTATCATATTCAATTAATTAAATGAAAAGTAATATCAAAATACATGTAAATATAGGTCTTGTATGATAAAAATGAAAAAATGGTATGCAAAAATATATATAGTTTTTTATCATTTTCGTTTGACTTTCAATAATTATTGTGTGATAATGAGAACAGAAGTTAAGGCAAGTGCCTTTTTAAATGATAATAATAAGTTTTCTTTTATAATGTTCCTATGGAGGTTTATCATGAGAGTTATTGCTGATGGTTGCATTAAATGTGGTTCTTGCGCATCTGTTTGCCCAGTTTCTGCTATTTCTGAAGGCGAAACTAAATACGAAATCAACGATACTTGTATCGACTGCGGTTCTTGCGAATCCGTTTGCCCAGTATCTGTAATTTCTGCAGAATAATCACAAATAAAATATGCCCCTCGTTGAGGGGCTTTTTTATTTTGCCTAAAATCATGTAACTTAGTATAATAGGAATATTAAGATATATATTATTAAAAGGGAGTATAACTTGTTTTATTTAATTGCGATTATTTGGCTTGTACTTGATCAAGCTTCTAAATATTATGTGATGAACCATTTTGCTCTTGGTGAATCACTACCGGTTATTCACAATGTATTCCATCTTACGTATATTATTAATCGCGGCGCAGCCTTCGGTATGTTGTCGAATCAACGATGGTTTTTTCTAGCTGTCGCTTTTGTATTAATTATCGTATATGGCTTCTATCGTAAGCGTGTTAATAATGGTTCAGTATCGTTACGTGTAGGAACTGCATTGTTGATTTCTGGAGCTATAGGTAATGGCATAGATCGATATGTACTACATGGGGTAGTAGATTTTTTTGATTTTAGAATTTGGCCTATTTTTAATATTGCAGATATTGGTATATGTGTAGGCGTTGTATGTGTCATATATTATTTACTAACATCTGAACATGAGGAGAAATAGATGAACGAATATAAAGTATCTTTTGAACAAGAGGGAAAGCGTCTTGATGTATTTCTGACGGATGTGATGGAAGGTTCTCGTAGCTATATCCAGAGTCTTATCAAATCTGGTCATGTTTTGGTAAACGGCAAGGTTGGTAAGGCTAACTTACGCCTTAATGCAGATAGCACTATTTCTGTAGATATTCCAGAACCAGAATCGGTAGAAATTTTACCAGAGGATATTCCTGTTGAATATCTTTATGAAGATCACGATATTACTATCGTCAACAAGCCTCGTGGCATGGTTGTGCATCCTGCAATTGGCAATTACTCAGGCACGCTTGTAAATGCTTTACTGTACCATTGTAAGGATTTGTCTGGTATCAATGGTGAAATTCGCCCTGGTATCGTTCATCGTTTAGATAAGGATACATCTGGTGTCATGATGGCTGCTAAAAATGATGCAGCTCATATTGGCTTGGCTGAACAGGTGAAAGCTCATAGTGCAAAACGTACGTATTTAGCGCTCGTTCAAGGGAATATTGTAGAAGAGAAGGGGGTTATTAAGGCTCCTATCGGAAGACATCCTAAAGACCGCATGAAAATGGCCGTTGTCTTTGAAAACAGTAAGGATGCAGTGACGCATTTTAGAGTGTTAGAACGTTATGGATATCATACATTAGTAGAATGTGTATTAGAAACGGGACGTACTCATCAAATTCGCGTTCACTTTGCGCATATCGGACATCCTGTTGTTAACGATCCTTTTTATGGATATCGACGCATGGACTTTCCTATAGAGGGACAAGCACTTCATTCTCATACATTAGATGTGGTGCATCCAATTACAGGTGAACCTATGCATTTTGAGGCACCTGTACCGGAGGATTTTCAAAATTGTATCGCCTTTGCTAAAGAATATAGAGAACGCAGATAAGGGATAAGACTATGGAAACAAAGCGTATTTTGATGGATGGAGATGCCATTAAACGTGCTATTAGACGTATTGGTCATGAAATATTAGAACGTAATAAAGGACTTTCAAATGCAGTAATCGTCGGTATTGAACGGCGTGGCGTTATGCTGGCTAAACGGTTACAAGGTGAAATCGAAGCCATTGAAGGCATTCATATTGCATGTGAACCTTTAAATGTAGCCATGTATCGTGACGATCGGGATACGCGGCCTAAGGAAGGGGAACCTTGTTCTATTGATACAACAGAGAAAACCATTATTCTCGTAGATGATGTTCTTTATACAGGTCGTACCATTCGTGCTGCTCTAAATGCTCTCATGACATCTGGTCGTCCTAAATCTATTCAATTAGCTGTTCTAGTTGATAGAGGCCATCGTGAATTGCCTATACGCGCTGATTATGTGGGGAAAAATATTCCTACGTCTCATTTGGAGAAGGTGCGCGTACAAGTTCAAGAATTAGATGGCTGTGATGGCGTAACTATCGAACAATAATAGGTAGATATAACAAATTGCATATGAAAAGACTCGACGCACATGGTCGAGTCTTTTTTGTAGGGGAATATATAATATGTTAAGACTATATTGTCATAACCTATATTTTAATATATTGTGGGGAGTAGCGAAAATCTTCGTGTCCTGTACGCGCCATAGGGGATTTAAAACTATAAGCCTGTAGATCAGTAGCCTTCGTATCAATTTCCATCATTCGGCGACCAAAATCGGAAATCATTGTTGATGCTTTGGCCCATTTTTGAATAAGTGGAATGCTCGGTGTATTGTGCTTTAACCACGTGCGACCGCGCTGATTAAATGCTAATAATCGCGCGTATTGAGGCCCTAGTATATGAGCTTCTTGTAATATTGGCTTAGTGATTTGTAGCGCGGTATAGGCTGCCATGCGGCGTAGTCTTGCATAGGTATAGCGTTTTGTCTTTATCTCTTCTTGTGCGTCCGTCCAGTTTACTTGCTGCATAGCTTTGTGCCAACGATGCTCAATGCCTTCCGTAAAATCTCCATATGTTTGTAATTCTTCAATTGAAAGTAAACGATTGATGCCATGCAGGATATCGTTGTATCTTTCGTAGTCTACATAGGCTCCCTGTGCTATGACCTTGTGCATGTCTTCTATGATTGTTTGTGGTACATAGGCATCGATTGTTGTACCTTCTACGAGTGCTTTACGTAATGCGGTTCCAGAAGGAAAATCTTGTCCTTGAGAAAGGTTAGGACTATGATGTGATGACTGTCTAGTAATGGGAACGACCATAAGATTAGTAAAATACCGTTGGGCCGCGCGAATATACTCAAGGCCTAGTAGTGAGTTTGGCGCATTGTTAATGAGTTCTCCATTTGGTACATACTTAGCAATCACTTGGCGTAATGCCGTACCATAAGAAACACCGGTTTTTATATGGTGTTGAATGGCATCTTGTCCTTGCGGCGTATTTAGAAATTCAGCGGCTGTATGCAATATGGCATTATCATCGAGTTCAGAACCAAAGGAAATGCTATGAATATGTAGAGCTTTCATAAGGCGCACCGCACCGGTACAAAATAGTTCTGCACTGCCTAGAGCATAGACTGTAGGTAATTCGATGACGATGTCGGCACCGCCATAAATAGCCCAGCGGGCACGGTCGAATTTGCTAAAATATGCAGGTTCACCGCGTTGTACAAAGGAACCACTCATAATGGCAATAAGTACTGTATCTGGATATTCAGCACGTAAGGTATGTAATTGGTAGGCGTGACCGTTGTGAAATGGATTGTATTCGCAAATAATGCCGATTGATTTCATCAGAGTTCCTTTCATAAATCTTATTTCTATTATTATATAATAAATCGAAAATTTATATAATGTGTTACATCATCGTATAATCGGATTTTTATTGGAATTATAGAATTTCTTGTGAAAGTACTAGAATGGGACGCGGTGTAATGGTATAATTATCTGTGAATTCTGATTTGACGTGAGGTGATTTGATGAAAGTACAGTGGAAACGAGCGTTACAGACCATCGTGTTAGGTACATCCTTATTGGCTTTAGCCGGATGTGGATCTAATAATGTGATGGATATATATAGCTTTGGTAATCAAGTCATTCGTTCCGGTCAATCGGAAGTGACTGTAGCCTTGCCATATGAAATGGGGAAAACATCAGAAACGACGAGTGTCGATGGATATCCTATGGATGCGTATGGTAGCCTAAGCCAACATATGTTGATTTCTGTAGAGGCCCGTCAACCGGCACCGAATAAAGCGTTGCCAACGGTTGCACAGTTTGTGGATCAAAAGAAATCTGAATATGCAAAATTGGGTGCTACTGTTAATGTGGAATCCATCGATTTGAATGGGGTGCAAGCACAACTTATTACTGGTGATTTTTACGTTAACAAAATTAAAACTAGTTTCTCTCAATATGTCTTTATGGATAAGGGCGTATTGTGGAATATAACCTATAGATATCCTACGGATGATCAAATAGGCGCTGATATCAGCAAACAAATTAAAGATAAGATTTACGTTACGCAAAAGAAAGAGGGTTAATCAATGAACGTATTAGTAGTTAACTGCGGTAGTTCTTCCTTGAAATATCAATTACTTGATATGACAAACGAAACTGAATTGGCGAAAGGTTTATTTGAAAAGATTGGTGATCAAGACGCTATCTTCACTCATAAACGTCCAAACGCAGACAAATTAGAACGCGTTGAACCAATTTTGAATCACAAAGAAGCATTACGCATCTTGCTCGACATCTTAGTTGATCCTGAATTTGGTGTTATCAAATCTATGGATGAAATCGATGCAGTAGGTCACCGTGTAGTACATGGTGGTGAAAAATTCGCTGATTCCGTATTGATTACACCTGCAGTAATGGAAGCTTTGGAAGAATGTGCATCCCTTGCTCCATTGCATAACCCACCAAATATTCAAGGTATCGAAGCTTGCCAAGCTATCATGCCAAACGTACCACAAGTTGCTGTATTCGATACTGCATTCCACCAAACAATGCCTAAAGAAGCTTACATGTATGCGCTTCCTTACTCTTACTATGAAGATTATGGCATTCGTCGTTATGGCTTCCATGGTACATCCCACAAATATGTAGCACAACGTTGCGCAGAATTGATGGGTAAACATATGTCTGATCTTCGTATCATCACATGTCACTTGGGTAATGGTTCTTCTGTATCCGCTATCAAAGGTGGTCGTTCCATCGATACTACAATGGGCTTCACTCCATTGTCCGGTTTGATTATGGGTACTCGTACTGGTGATATCGACCCTGCTATCGTTCCATTCTTGATGGACAAAACAGGCATGTCCTATGAAGAAATCGACCGTGTTATGAACAAAGAATCCGGCGTACTTGGTATTTCCGGTGTGTCCAATGACTTCCGCGTAATCGAAGAAGCTGCTGCTAATGGTAACAAACGCGCTAAATTGGCTCTTAACATGTTCCACTACAAAGTTCGTCGTGTAATCGGTGCGTTTGCTGCTGTTATGGGCGGTGTTGATGCTATCATCTTCACAGCTGGTATCGGTGAAAATGGTATCGGTAACCGCGATGCTATCTGCAATGGTTTGGAATACTTAGGTACTCGTATCGATGCAGAACGCAACAATGTTCGCGGTAAAGAACAAGAAATCAGTGCTGAAGGTTCTAAAGTAAAAATCTTCGTAATCCCTACAAACGAAGAAATCATGATTGCTCGTGATACTCAACGTATTACAAGCGCTTTGAAAAAATAGTATAATCCATTAATGGTTGTTTAACTATTACATACAAACCTCGCTTATATCTGAGATATAGGCGGGGTTTTTGTAGTTTTTCAGACCTGAATCCTATATAATAAATAGTATGCAGAGTCATTTTGAAAGGGGTTACGTATGAATATTTTATATAGCGAACAGTCTCAACGCACTCGTAGTGCAGAGTTATTAGTACTGGTATTTGTTATTTTGTTGATTGGTGCTATGGCTTTCACCACCTATAGGAGTATTGCAGTGGGCCATATATTGATTTCAGAATATTTTATAGAAATAATGGCGCTCATTGTCATTGTTAAGCAAGCGGTGAGCCGATATACATATATATTGACGGATTCTGAATTTATTATCAAAGAAATATCCTTTTTTAGAAATCGTACATTTTCTGTAAAATATGATGATATTGATGGCATATATCCATATAATCGCGATTTTTTAACGAACTTACGATATCGTTATAAATATAGAAAATGCTCTACCTCTGATGATAGACCGATTTGGTTTATGGTGTATTCCATTACAAATGGAAAAAAGGTTCAATATGGTCGCGTTATGTTGAAAGCAGATGATGCATTCTATGAAACATTGGAACGGTTTGTTCCTAACCGCGTTCGTGTACCAGAAGCAGATGTCGTTTTCTACGCTACGGTGCGTGCAGATGCGGTAAAACAGGGCATCGATGTTAAAGAATATTATGAAAGTCTAATTAAGAGTGCAGAAGAACAGGAACAAGAATGAGTGGATTATATTTAGCAAGTCAATCTCCTAGACGAACAGAATTATTACATCAGGTGGGAATAGATCATACCGTTGTCTCTAGTTCCTATGTGGAAGATAATGTAGTGACTACGGATCCTATTGAAATGGTGAAAGCTCAGGCCCTTGGTAAAGCGCGTTGTGCTAATGATGTGCCAGACGGTGGCATTGTATTGGGTGCCGATACAATTGTTGTACATAATGGAAATATATTAGGTAAACCACATAGCAAGGATGAAGCACGTTCAATGCTTCGTACGCTATCTGGTCAGGTTCACTCTGTTATTACTGGCGTAGCCTTACTTATCAAGGGACGTGAAATCGTCTTTCACAATGAAACAAAGGTATATTTCAAAATGCTACAGGATTTTGAAATCGAGTCATATATTGATTCCATGGAACCGATGGATAAGGCTGGTGCCTATGGAATTCAAGGGAAGGGTGCCTTGTGGGTTGATAAAATTGAAGGATCTTATACAAATGTTGTAGGCTTGCCTGTAGAGCATGTATATGAAGAGCTGTGTAAAGCGTTAGGTGTTAAGTCCTAAGAGTGAACGTTAAATAATGCATTTGGATTAAATGTACGTGTATATTGTAATGTAACGTAGAAATATGAGGCTGATTGTGTAAATGTACTGTAAGAATGGAGAAATTCTATGCAAGTCAGAACTATCAGCGTAAAAGATATGTTGCCATTTCAACGGCCACGAGAAAAGTTTGTTGCTTTAGGTCCTAAGCAAATGGCGATGGAAGAATTATTGGCTATTTTGTTACGAACAGGATTAAAAGGGTAGTCATCCATTGATTTAGCCCATACGATTATTGATTCTTTTACCGATGGCATTCACGGGTTAAATCATATGACCGTTGATGATTTAGTGAAAATTAAGGGTGTAGGTGTCGATAAAGCGGTTACGATTTGTGCTGCCGTAGAATTAGGTAGGCGTTTAGGAGAGTTGAAAATTACGTCTACGTACGAAGATTTTTCACAACCTTATGTAATCGCCCAATATGTGATGGAACGGTTGCGCCATGAAACGGAGGAACATGTACTAGCGGCCATGTTGACGTCACGCAATAAATTAATTCATATTGAGACCATATCTAATGGAGGCCTCACATCGAGCCTTGTAGAGCAACGTGCAGTTTTTAGAAAGGCCATTGCGTGTAATGCAGCTGCTATTATTTTGATTCATAATCATCCGTCTGGAGATAGCAGGCCTAGTGATGATGACATACGGGTTACCAAGTTATTTGTCAGTGCGGGACAGTTTATGGGCATTCCAGTATTAGACCATATCGTCATAGGTGATGGCGAGTTTACGAGCCTAAGTGAAATTGGTAAATTAAGCTAGTTATGGTAAAATGGAATGATGATGTAATGAAGGAGATTAGCATTATGAATTCCATTTTACCGTCTTTAGGAAAAGACGTAAGTATCGATATTGGTACATCTATGACCCGTGTCATGGGGGGCACGCGAGAGACGATGATGAGTGAGCCATCCATTGTGGCTACAGATACAAAGTTAGAAAAAATTGTCGCCGTCGGTGATGAAGCAGATCGCATTGTACGACGTGCACCGGATATGTGGCGGTCATTGACGCCTCTGCAGGATGGTTTTATCGTCGATTATCGCGTAATGCACACCATGTTGAAATACTTTCTTCACAAGGTATCCAATACCTTGCGTAGATCCCGTGTACTCGTTGGCGTACCTTGTGGTATGACCGATGTAGAACAACGGGCCATGATGGATGCCGTAATTCAAGCTGGTGCGCGGGAGGTATTCCTTATTGAACGCCCTGTAGCCGCCGCAATTGGATCTGGTCTGCCTATTTTTGATGCCCGTGGATCTATGGTCATTGATATTGGTGAAGGCACTGCTGATATGGGGATTCTCTCATTAGGTGGTACCGTTATTAGTAAGACTATACGTTTTGGTGGTGGCGATTTAGACCGCGCCATTATGCAATATATTAATCAGTGTTTTGGTTTGATGGTATCTGAGCAAACTGTGACGGATATTAAACATGCCGTTGGCACCGCTGTTGTTCCTGCAGAGGATTGTGAATTTTCCTTTACTGGTCGCGATATGACGAGTGGTATCGTACGACGGTCGGTACTTCACCAATCTGAAATATACGAAGTGATAAATAGACGACTTGAGAACTTTTTAGATGCTATCCAACAAATGATTCGCGTTACGGCCCCTGAATTGGTGGCTGATATTATGCAACACGGCATCGTTTTAACAGGTGGTATGGCACGTTTGCAGGGCTTAGCAGAGCGTATTAGCACCGAAATGGGGGTGCCTGTTCGCGTAGCATCTGATCCTGAACTAAAGGTTGTACAAGGACTTCATCGTTGTTCAGGTCAAATTGTAGAATTAGCTAGATTTATCATTAATTCAAAGGATAGAAGGGGACATGTATGATACAGTCAGATCGAAAATTATTAATATTTGTTGTCCTCGGCTGTATTATCATGGCCCTGTTGGGCTTTGCCTGGAAACAACGTACTAGTATTCCCTTTGTAACCGTACCTTTGGAAAAGATAACCACACCATTTACCTATGGTTCGGCTCGTGTGCTTTCAACCATTCAAACAGGTATACATATCATTGATAATGCTATATCGGGCTTGGTTGAAAGTGATAGTAAAGATAATACCATTGCAGAATTGCAGCAAAAAGTAGCAAATCATGATGAAGTGGTAGCTGAAAATATTCGACTTCGTCAAATGCTTAACTATAAGTCGTCTCATCCTGAATTAACAATGACATTGGCTGGCATTATTACAAAAGATTTTGGTACTTGGAGTAATACATTTACTATTGACCGTGGTGAAAATGATGGAATCAAACCCAATATGGCTGTTGTAGTACCAAGCGGTGTCGTTGGGTTTGTTACCGATGTATATCCTAATTCTGCACGTGTGCAAACCATTTTGGACCCACGCAGTGCCATTGGCGTTATTGTACAACGCCCAGAATCTCGCTTAGCTGGTGTGGTGAAGGGGGATGGCAATCATCCTAATGAGCCGATGATGGTTAATATTGCACGAGATGGTGATGTTCTGGTAGGAGATAAATTGATTACATCTGGTTATGGTGGCATTTATCCAAAAGGATTACTTGTAGGCAATGTGTTGAGCATTACCAATGATACAGAAGGTTTTGTTAAAAATGCAGCCATTCAACCAACTGTTGACTTTAATCGTCTTGAAGAGGTATTTATCATTACTGCTTCTACGGTGAAATCACCAGATAAAGCTCAATTGGAACCAAAATTGGTGCCACAAACGCAGCGTGACCAAGTTCAAGGTGCTAAAGGAGCGGTAAATCAATGAGATATATTGCATTAGTTCTCATATGTGGGGCCTTGTATTTCATGCAAGCCCAATTATTACCGGCCCTGTTTCATACGAATTGGCTACCGAATTGTATATTGACAGTCGTTGTATTGGTTACGATTTTTAAAGGACGCAGAATGGGACTCATAGCTGCCGTAGTGGGGGGCTCCATTCATGATATATTAATATCTAATTTCTTTGGGTTACATCTGTTCCCATACCTAGTCGTAGTATATCTATTGTCGTTAGTAAAAAGTAGTGTTTACGAAGAACGTTGGTATTGGTCCTGTGCTATTATCGGTGTATGTACTATTTTAGATGGCATTGTACGATGTATTATGATCAGTGCGAGTGGTGGCGATATCCAATTTATTTCTTATATAGGCCATATGGTTATGCCAACTGTATTTTGGAATGCCATATTAGGTGGCATAGGACACAAACTGATAGGCTTTATGGAAGAAAAAGAGGATTATATTTGGTAGTGTTGCAGATTTAGTAAAGCATATAAGGGGAATCATAGGTGCTTGAAAGTTTATATAAAAGAAAAAAAACGAGCCGTTTTGATGTTCTTTTCTATATTGTAATGGGTATTTTCATTATCCTAGGCCTTCGTTTGTTTGCAATGCAAATATTAGAAGGCGGTTATTATCAAGCGAAAGCAGAAGGTAATCGGTTGCGCATTGTACCGATGACGGCTGCCCGTGGTGTTATGTATGATCGAAATGGTCAAATTTTAGTCGGATCTAGACCTGCCTATACTATTTCTATCATGCCTAACGGAAAACCATTAGATGATGATGAATTGGCTAAACTAGCTACATTGCTACATAAAAAGCCAGAAGATATTCAAAAAAAGGTAAATGATCATAAACATGGTTATGAACCGATACGTATTGCTAATGATATTTCTATGGATGTAGTAACAAGCATAGAAGAACATCGCCATGAATTACCTGGTGTCTCTATCGACGTAGAACCATTGCGATATTATCCATACGAAACTATGGCTGCGCAGTTGTTTGGGTATGTAGGCGAAGTTAGTGAGGACGAACTAGCAGAAATTAAAGAGCAAGACCCTAATACGACGGTTGGTGCCGGCTCTATATTGGGACGTGCAGGGCTTGAAAAGCTTTATGATTCGGTATTGCGTGGCGTTGATGGGGGCAAGCAATTAGAGGTTGATGCATCTGGTCGTCCTGTAGCAGAAGTGGATCGAAAGAACACGGTTCCCGGTTCAAACATTCATCTTACCATAGATGTAAATATTCAAAAGGCTGCAGAAGAGGCGGTAAAAAAAGAATTAGATCAGTTACGTAGTTCTGGTGCAACCGGTGCGGCTGTCGTTGCATTAGACCCTAATACAGGTGCTGTCCTTGCCATGGTTAGTGCGCCAGAATTTAATCCTAACTGGTTTGCTAAGGGAATTACATCGGCACAATGGAATCAATTGAATAATGATAAGAGCCATCCATTTGAAAATAAGGTGATTGCTGGTGAATATCCTCCAGGATCACCATTCAAGATTGTAACCGGTACAGCAGCACTAGATTTAAAAAAGGTATCTCCTGATGAAATGATCTTTGATAGTGGTAAACACTGGCTCATTGATAAGCGAAATGCAGAAGGTGAAGCATTAGGGTGGCTAAATTTCAATCGAGCCCTAGCTAAGTCTGATAATGTGTATTTCTATGAAATGGGCAATCGATTAGGTATTGAAAATATCGATACTTATGCTCGTTACTTTGGTTTAGGTGAAAAAACAGGAATTAACCTTGTTGGTGAAGCTGCTGGTAATGTAGCAAGTCCAGAGTATAAGCGAAAAGTGTTTGATCAAGATTGGTATTTAGGTGAAACCTTTGATGCGGCTATTGGACAATCATTCCATTTGGTAACGCCATTACAGATGGCTGTACTCCTTAGTCAAGTTGCCAATGGTGGTATTCGATATCAGCCATATGTGGTGAGTCGCGTCGATAATCCTGACGGGACACCGGCCGAAATCTTTGGACCTAAAAGCTTAGGTGTTCTTCCAGTGCCCAAAAATATTATGGACCTCATTCGAGAAGGCCTTCGCGATGTAACTAGCGAAGGTGGTACAGCGGGTGAATTATTTAAAGGCTTCCCTGTGGCTGTAGCAGGTAAAACAGGGACTGCGGAAAACGCACATGGTCGAGACCATGGATGGTTTGTTGCATATGCACCATATGATAAGCCTCAAATTGTCGTCGTTGCTCTTGTAGAACAAGGCGGTTTTGGTGCTGGTTCGGCAGGACCTATTGTGCGTGATATTTTGAGTGCTTACTTTAAGGTTCCTACTAGTAGTTCAAAAAATAATGATACAAAATCAACTGATGGAAAATCAGCGAATACAAAAAAAGGAACACAAGATATTAAACCAAGTGTAAAGGAATAGGAAGGATATACGATGGGGGATATAATCGGTCTTATCTCAGGTAAGGGCGGCGTAGGTAAAACGACAATAACCGCCTGTTTAGGGGCTGCGCTCAGCGAACAAGGCTATCGCGTTCTTCTTTGTGATGGCGATTTCGGCTTACGGGACCTAGATATTATATTGGGAAAAGAAGATGAAGTTTGTTTTGATGCGTATAATGCATTAGAAGATAAATCCATGGCTGATGATGTAGTCATAAAGGTACAAAGTAATCTATATTTTCTACCGGCTAGCCAAAGTGTGCGTTGGGAAGATATGGGGCGAAAAAAATATCGAAAACTTGTGAGCCATTTAGCAAAGTCTTATGATTATGTACTCGTTGATTGCCCAGCCGGTATTGGTCGAGGCCTAGAATCAATTGTAGAACTAGCACAACGTTTTTTAATCATTACACAACCACTATGGGTGTCTATCCGAAATGCAGCACGGGCTATTCAGTTCTGTCGTGAATATGGTCATAGAGACTATGCTGTCGTGTTTAATGCAGTTCGTACAGATCGAGATATGCCGAATATGTATGACATGCTCGAAGCGCTTGGCGCTGAATATGTAGGTTCCATTTTGCCTTATGATACACAGATTTTAGATGATACTCAGGATGGTGTACTCATTCAAGATATGCCAAATGCATATCGCCATATGTTAACCCCTATTGTGGACTATATAACATCTGGCGATGCGTGGGATGAGCAAGACATTATTGATCGCTTTCACGATGTAACTACTGTGAAAGCGGTAGAACCTACAGTGACTGCTACATTGGCACAGCCTGTAGATGTAGAATCAGAAATTAATAGTTCTTCTGTAACATATACCAATTCTTGGACCACTCGAAGTCGGCTCCTTTCCGGAAAGGAAAGTATGTGGCGACGTGTGCGTATAAAGTAGGTGTCATATGTTACAACGAATTTGGCGTGATTGTGATTGGACAATCATTATATGTACGATATTACTCGTTACTATGGGGGTCATTGCCATCGGCAGTGCTACCCATATTAATCAAACTGGACTTCACTTCTCTACACTGGTTGCTAAACAGTTGATTTTTTTCATAGTCAATGTAGCACTTGTTATTGGCATTCAATTTATGGATTATCATAAATTACGAGATTGGGCGAACGGCATATATATTTTGACGATTATATTGTTGCTCGCCGTAATCTTTGTAGGGACTTCAGCATTAGGTGCACAACGATGGATTCAATTGGGACCTATAACGATTCAACCGTCAGAGTTTTCAAAATTGCTCATGATTATCTGTATGGCAAAGATGCTAGAACCGCGATACGACAAGTTGAATACCTTTAAATCTCTATTTGTACCTGTACTCTATGTAGGAGTGCCTATTTTATTGGTGTTTATGCAACCGGACTTGGGTACATCCCTCGTTTACATCGCTATTTTTATTGGTATGCTCTTTGTTTCGGGCATACGATTGCGCTTGGTTCGTATCATCGCTACCGTAGGTGTTTTACTAATGCCGTTGGCTTGGTTTGTTTTAAAAGACTATCAAAAACAACGGATACTCGTATTTATGAACCCTGATATCGATCCATTTGGATCAGGCTATCATATTATCCAGTCTAAGATTGCCATAGGTTCAGGAACCATATTTGGAAAGGGATTGTTTAACGGGACGCAAAGTCAACTAAACTTTTTGCCAGAAAATCACACCGACTTTATTTTCTCTGTAATTGGCGAAGAGTTAGGTTTTATAGGTTGTATTTTTGTATTAATCCTTTTGTTTATGCTTATTTATCGGAGCATCAAGGTGGCCTACACATGTAATGACCATTTTGGCATGTTACTTGCTACGGGGATTGGATCCATGTTATGCTTCGAAGTATTGGTCAATGCAGGCATGACCATGGGGATTATGCCGGTTACGGGGATACCGTTGCCATTTATTAGCTATGGTGTTAGTGCATTGACAACGAATATGATTAGTATTGGTATTTTATTAAATATATCAATGCAACGTAAAAAATATATTTTTTAGTTATAATTCTGATTTTAGGAATAAGTTTGAAAGAAGTCTTTCATAAAAGACGGAGGATGTATGATTCAATTAGATACGTCGTGGTTACAACATGTCCAAAAACCGGCTCGTTATACGGGCGGTGAATACAACAGTATTGTGAAGGATCACGGTACTGTTGATGTAACTATGGCGCTAGGATTTCCCGATGTATATGAAGTGGCTATGAGCCATTTAGGCATCAAAATTCTATACGGTTTAGTCAATCGCCGTGAAGATGCAGTAGCTGAACGCGTATTTGCACCGTGGCACGATATGGAAGAGGAAATGCGAAAACGCAATATTCCTTTATTTTCCTTAGAAACACGTACGCCTATTAAGGACTTTGATGTACTTGCGTTCACATTGCAATACGAGATGAGTTTTACCAATATTCTAAATATGCTAGATTTAGCAGGTATTCCTATGTATGCAAAGGATCGGAATATGGATTTCCCATTGCTCGTATGCGGAGGCCCTTGTGCATATAATGTGGAACCGATTTCCGATTTCTTTGACATCGTATCCCTTGGTGAGTCTGAAGAATGGGGCGATGAATTTATCGATCTTTTGAAAGCTGAAAAAGCGAAGGGATTCCCTGGCGGCAAGGAAGCATTCTTGCGCAAGGTAGCTCAAATTCCAGGTACCTATTGTCCTGCATTATATGATGTGGAATATTCGGAACAAGGCGATTTTAAATCGATTACACCACGCTTTGAAGATGTACCAGCGACGATTCAAAAACGCATCATAGAGGATGTAGAACATGTGTTTTTCCCGACAAAACCGGTGGTGCCATTTTTAGATATCGTTCATGACCGTGCTGTTCTCGAATTATTTCGAGGCTGTACTCGTGGCTGTCGATTCTGTCAGGCCGGTATGCTCTACCGTCCAGTTCGCGAACGGACACCGGAACGATTGTTAGAAATTGCAAAAGAAACAATCGCTAATACTGGATATAATGAAATATCTTTGATGAGTTTAAGCTCTGCAGACTATTCTAAATTACCAGAACTCGTGGATATGCTCATGGAGGAGTTTAGGGATAAACAGGTTAGTGTTAGTTTACCATCATTGCGTATTGATAGTTTCTCTATCGATATTGCTAAAAAGGTGCAACAAGTGCGTAAAAGTGGTCTTACCTTCGCACCAGAGGCCGGCTCACAACGATTGCGCGATGTTATCAATAAAGGTGTTAGTGAAGAAGATTTGTTAGCAGCTTGTACGAATGCTTTCAAGTCCGGATGGCACACGGTAAAACTATACTTTATGATGGGCTTACCAACTGAAACGGATGAAGATTTAGCGGGAATTGCAAATCTTGCGTACAAGGTACTTGATTTACATCGTGAAATTACAGGTAAACGCAATGGTAGTGTGACCGTTAGTGTGTCCTTTTTTGTACCGAAAACACATTCTCCATATCAATGGTATGGTCAACAAGATGTAGAAGAGATTCACCGTAAGCAACAATATTTAAAATCTCTCATTAATAACCGCAATATTTCCTATCATTATCATGATGGTTATACCGGATATATGGAGGCCGTATTTGCTCGTGGTGACCGCAGATTATCTAAGGTATTGGTAGAGGCATGGAAATTAGGCTGTAAGTTCGATGGTTGGACTGAGTTTTTCAGCTATGAAACTTGGTTGAAAGCCTTTGAAAACTGTGGTGTTGATCCTGCGTATTATGCACGTCGCACCCGTGAGTTTGATGAACCATTGCCATGGGATCACTTAGATTGTACCGTTAGTAAAGCTTATTTAAAACGCGAATGGGATCAAGCTGTTGCTGAACAATTGACGCCTGATTGCCGTCGTGGCCCATGTAGAGGTTGTAATGTATGTCCTGAATTAGATACGGCTATTGTAGATTATAAGGAGGGTGGCAGAGTTGAAAAAATTACGTTTGGCCTTACATAAAGGCGAAGAATTACGATTCTTGTCGCATCTCGATTTCGCACAAGCTGTAGAGCGTATGATTCGCCGTGCACAGATTAAGATGGCCTATTCAGAAGGCTTTAATCCGCATATGAAAATCAGTTTTTCCTCCGCTTTGGCGTTAGGTTTAACGGCCGAAGCGGAATATATCGATATGGATGTGCTAGAGGATGATACTTTAGAGTCCATTATAGACCGATTAAATAAGGTAGCTCCTCGTGGCCTTGAGGTCCTTGGCGGAAAGATTATGCCTGATAAAGTGAAAAAAATGATGGCTATTTGTAACTTTGCTATTTATGAAGTAACGGGGCCTGTTACCGATGAAAATGTTGACTGGGATACATTGCTTACACCTTTTAATGATGCTACGGAAATCTCCTATGAAAAGGTTACACCTAAAAAGACACGTGTTATCGATGTAAAAGAATTCGTAAAAGAACCGATTACAGCATCTATGCACGATGGTATGGTGACATTAACGATGGGCATTGGTATCTATCCACAAGGTACAATAAAACCAAGTGAAGTTTGGAACTTAGGTAAAGATCAATATAATTGGCCCATAACCTCTGGTTACGAAATTCACCGTAAAGCGATTATGGTAGAAAATGAAGAAGGCCGTTTTACACCATTAGAAATTAATTACTAAGGTTATATAGATTAGATTTTGAATGTAATATATTTGAACCGAACGAAGGGAGGGATAGGATGCATAAGATTTTGGTCAATGTTATGCGCGAGGAAATCCGCATGGCCGTTATCGATGAAAATGAACAACTCGTTGATTTTGTGTTGGAGCGTACCGATGAGACTCATATGGCAAACCATATGTACAAGGGTACTGTTAAAAATGTATTGAATGGAATGCAAGCTGCCTTCGTCGATATTGGTGGGGCTCAGAACGCTTACTTAAACCTTCAGCAAGGTAAGGAACAAAAAATTTTACCTCGCCTATCTGTGGGACAACAAATTCTAGTTCAAGTGGTGAAAGAAGAAATGCTTGGCAAAGGTGCACGTGTTACCGCTGATGTAAGCTTAGCAGGGCGTTTTATGGTATTATTGCCATACTCTGAAGGTATGCATATTTCTAAGAAAATCACCGATGAAGCAGTACGTGCAAAACTACAAGAGTTGGCAGCCCCTTATGTGAAAGAAGGTTGCGGATTTATTATCCGCACGGCTGCAGCTAAGGCCAGTGCTGATGAAATCGCTCGCGATATGGATTACTTGTGGCGCACATGGCAACATGTGTTAAAACGTTTTAAGGTGGCTAAGAGCGGTACAGATCTCTACAGTGATGCGGACTTTTGGTTCCGCCTCGTGCGAGATTATGCGCATCGCAATGTAGAGGAAATTATCGTCGATTCTGACATGGGAGAATCTAGGCTTATGGATCTCTTAGGTCACGGACCAACATCGCAGCGCATTAAAGTTACACGCCATCGCGATAGTACACCTATCTTTAAAGCGAACCATATTGAACCTCAATTAGAAGATCTTATCTCTCGCGATATTAATCTACCTTCTGGAGGCTCTATCCGCATCGATCATACGGAAGCCCTTACCGTATTTGACGTAAACTCGGCTCATTATACGGGAAAATCTAATAAGCTAGAAGATTTAGCTTTTACAGTCAACAAAGAGGCGGCTAAGGAAATTTGTCGTCAATTGCGCTTGCGCGATATTGGCGGTATTATCGTCGTCGATTTCATCGATATGAAGGATAAAGAACATCAACAAGAGTTGTTAAAATTGTTAAGCGCACAGGCTAAACTAGATAAGATGAAAACCGTTGTCTGTGGTATTAGTTCGCTCGGTTTGGTGGAGATGACCAGGAAGCGTGCACGCCAGGGGTTACAAACATTGATGTTTGATACATGTCCACAATGTGGTGGTACTGGTTATATGTTGTCTGGCCGTACTGTGTATATGCAGATTGTGCGCCGCATTCGTGAATTATTTAAATCTGGACGTATTAAATCCAATCTAGAAATTGAAGTTCACCCAGAGGTGGCACAATATTTAACAAAATCTGTGCTCGATGATTTAGGGGCCTCTATTGGTCGCAGTATATCAATCGTAGTGAACCCTCAGATTAGCCGGGAAGGGTATTCCTTGATGGCCGTTGCAGAATAAGTAAGTTGTATGTTGATAGGTGAGTATCGTGTCTGTTTTCGAAATTGTATTAATTAGTATTGGCCTTGCCATGGATGCCTTTGGTGTCTCTATTGGCAAGGGGTTGACCATGCCAGTTGGAGAAAATGGTAGAAAAGTAACCTTAGCCTTTTTATTTGGTCTATTTCAGTTCCTTATGCCTGTTATTGGATGGCTCATTGGACGTCAGTTTATCGATGTTATCTCCGAGTGGGATCATTGGATTATATTCGGTCTTCTAGGGTATCTCGGGGTTGCTATGATTCGTGAAGGCCTTAGTGATGACGATGACGAAGATGATGATAAGCAATTTTTAGGGGCTTGGGAAATGATTATGCTCTCTATAGCAACGAGCCTTGATGCGATGGCTGTAGGGTTAACCTTTGCCTTTTTACCAATCAATATATGGGAAGCATCGACCATGATTGGTGTCATTACCTTTGTTATATCCTTAATCGGTGTATATTTAGGTAAATTCATGGGCCAATTCGTAGGAAAATATGCAGACATACTCGGTGGGGGCGTCCTAATTCTTATCGGGACTAAGATACTCTTGCAGCATCTTGGGATTATCGGATAATTTTAAAGGCTGTATATATATGAAAGTGTCAGAAACTGAGCGGATTCTACCGATTTGTGTTTGACATGAAGATGTAAATACGATATACTATATCAGTATTAGTTCGGTTTACTGAACTTTGCAATCCGCGTGAAGCAGGTTTAAACGCCCGACCGATGTTCGGGTCGGGATACCGAATTCAGCGAGTTCGATAACAAGGAGGTGTTCTCATGTACGCAATTATTAAAACTGGTGGTAAACAATATCGCGTTGCTGAAGGCGATGTAATTACTATCGAAAAATTGGAAGCAGCTGCTAACGATTCCGTAACATTTGAAGAAGTTTTGACTGTAGTGAATGACGGCGATGTTAAAGTTGGCGCTCCTCTTGTAAACGGTGCAAAAGTTACAGGTACAGTTCTTGAACATGGCAAAGGTAAAAAAGTTTTAGTATTCAAATACAAAGCTAAATCCAACTACCGTCGTCGTCAAGGCCATCGTCAACCGTTCACAAAAGTTCGTATTGAATCTATCCAAGCTTAATTATGGTTTCCATTGGAATCCAGCGGAATGAAGACGATCAAGTGATTGGTTGTCATATGTCCGGTCATGCAGGATATGATGAACATGGCTATGATATAGTGTGTGCAGCAGTATCTGTGCTGTCTGCTACGGCTATGTTAGGACTTACCAAAATTGCAGAGCAATGCGGTGAGTTTTCCAATAGCGAAGGCCAATGTGATATGGTCCTCTCTGGTGAAATAACCCAGAGTGGTCAGGATATATTAAATACTATGCTTCTCGGACTAGAAGAAATTAGTAAACAGTATCCAGAGTTTGTCCAAATACACGAAATATAGGAGGTGAACTTCATGTTTACTTTTGATTTGCAATTGTTCGCACATAAAAAAGGTGTGTCCAGTACTCGTAATGGTCGTGATAGTGAATCTAAACGTCTTGGTGTTAAATGCCATGATGGTTCCATCGTAAAGAGCGGTAACATCATCGTTCGTCAACGTGGTACTCACTTCCACCCTGGTACTAACGTAGGTATCGGTAAAGATGACACTTTATTCGCACTTGTGCCTGGTAAAGTAGCATTTGAACGTGCTGGTCGTTATAACCGTAAAGTTAGCGTATACCCTGTAGAAGCTTAATTTTACAAATATTAATCCCTAGTGGTTTACCCACTAGGGATTTTTTGTGTTATTGTTTAGGTGAATTATGGTTTATCGTATACAGTGCATGGGGAAAATGATTATTTGTTATAGTAAATTCCAATGCTTTTTAGTAGGAATAGTGGTATACTTAGTACAGTATCGGTGAAAGATTACTAAAATAGTAATGATATACTTTCACAGACCTAACTAGAGTGGCATGTCCACTGGAAAGATTTGAGGTAAGTACTATGTATGATGTAAAATCTTCTAAGGCGGAGGAATTTATTTCTCATCAAGAAATCCTTGATACTCTTGCCTATGCAGAGGAAAATAAAGAAAATCGTGAATTATTAGACCAAATTTTGGCTAAGGCGGCTACATTTAAAGGCTTAAATCACAGGGAAGCAGCAGTTCTCTTGGAATGCCCATTGCCTGAATACAAGGAAAAGTTATTTGCACTAGCTAAAGAAATTAAAAAAGCTATTTATGGTGATCGTATTGTATTATTTGCGCCGCTCTATTTGTCTAATTATTGTATCAATGGCTGTGTATATTGCCCATATCACTCTAAAAACCGCGACATTAAGCGTAAAAAATTGACACAAGAACAAATTAGAGAAGAAGTTATTGCTCTAGAAGCCATGGGCCATAAGCGCATCGTTATCGAATCTGGCGAAGACCCTCTTAATAACCCACTTGATTATATTTTGGAATCTATTAAAACGATTTATAGCATTAAAAATAAAAATGGTGAAATCCGTCGTGTTAATGTAAATATCGCTGCATGTTCCGTGGAAGACTATAAAAAATTACATGACGTGGGCATCGGCACCTATACATTGTTCCAAGAAACATATAATAAGGAAAATTACGAAGCTTTGCATCCAACAGGACCAAAGAGCGATTACGCATACCATACAGAAGCGATGGACCGAGCTATGGAAGGCGGCATTGATGATGTAGGTATTGGTGTATTGTATGGCCTAGAACATTATAAATATGACTTTGTAGGCCTTTTGATGCACGCAGAGCATTTAGAAGCCGTTCATGGTGTAGGTCCTCATACGATTTCTGTACCTCGTATTTGCCCTGCTGATGACATCGACGTAGATGATTTTAGCAATGCTGTACCGGATGATATCTTTGAAAAAATCGTGGCTCTTATCCGCGTTTCTACACCGTATACGGGCATGATTATGTCCACTCGTGAAAGTCAATCTATGCGTGAACGTGGTTTGGCATTAGGTATTTCCCAAATTAGCGGTGGCTCTCGTACCAGCGTAGGTGGCTATAAGGAAGAAGAAAAACCAGAAGATAATACGGCTCAATTTGACCGCAGTGATACGCGTACATTAGATCAAATTGTAGATTGGCTATTGGGACTCGGCTATGTACCTAGTTTCTGTACCGCTTGTTATCGCGCAGGCCGTACAGGCGACCGCTTTATGGCTCTTGCTAAATCAGGTCAAATTCATAACTGTTGCCAACCAAATGCGTTGATGACATTAAATGAATACATCATGGATTACGGTGATGAAAAGACTAAAAAACATGGTGCCAAGGTTATCGAAGACCAATTAGAAAATATTAAAAATGATTTGGTAAAAGATAAGGCAAAGGCATACATTGCACAAATGGAAGATGGGAAACGGGATTTCCGTTTTTAATTTGAATTTTTCTTACTAGTAATGCGAACATAATAGTATATAGAACTATAAAACAGCACTGTTTATTATGAGAATGATAATGAACAGTGCTGTTTTTTTGAGAAAAACAAATTAAATTTATAGATGTTAAATCGATAAATTCCTTTGTTTATAAGGGCATTTGTAGTATAATGAAAGAAAGTGATAATGATAATAGATTTATAAACAATGTTAATATTGATTATAAATTATTACATTATTCATCAACATTATTTTATGTACATGTCACCGAGGTTTGGATTATGAAGAAAAAACGTTGGCATATTATGCCAAGGGATATAGAAAAAGAAAATACATTGATCCGTGAACTCGGTGTAAATCCGATTGTAGCGAGATTGATGGTGAATCGGGATATAGATTGTGATGAAGGCCATCGATTTTTAGAGGGCACACTCAAGGATTTGCTAGATCCATTTTTATTAAAGGGTATGGAAACGGCGGTTGCACTAATCCTTGAAACCATAGAAGCAAAAAAATCTATAGTTGTGTATGGTGATTATGATGTGGATGGCATTACTGCTACATCTTTATTATATCGTTTTTTGGTTAAAATGGGGGCCTGTGTCAGCTATTATATACCAGAACGCCAAAGTGAAGGCTATGGATTGAATTTAGATGCCTTAGAGCATATCATCTCTGATGGTGCATCTTTAGTTATAACTGTAGACTGTGGTATCAGTTCCTATGATATTGTGGAGGCTGTTTGTGATCGTATCGATATCATTATTACAGATCATCATACGGCGCCACCGCAAATTCCACCGGCTCGCGCCGTTATTAACCATAAACAATCAGATTGTCCATACCCGGATAAAAACTTATCCGGCGTAGGTGTAGCGTTTAAATTATGTCAAGCCCTTTGGTTGCGTCAATGTGGTGAGTGGTATCTTGAAGATTTAGATATCGTTGCACTAGGGACTGTTGCTGATGTTGTTCCTCTAGTAGGGGAAAACCGCATTATCGTACAAGCAGGCCTTAAAAAGATGAACGAGTTGCCTAATTTGGGTATCGATAAGCTCATCGATGTGTCAGGTTTACATGGTAGAACCATTACTGCAGGGCATATTGGATTTACCTTGGCGCCTCGTTTAAATGCAGCTGGGCGCGTTACCCATGCAACACGTGCTGTTGAATTGCTTGTTACAGATGATGTAGATTTAGCGGAAGTGATTGCCCAAGAATTGCAAGAAACGAATATGGAACGCCAAGAAATAGAGCGGTCTATTCATGAAGAGGCGCGAGCGAATGTGGCCGTACAAGGACATCTTGCCGATTATGTAACCGTAGTGGCTGGAGAAAATTGGCATCCCGGTGTTATCGGTATCGTTGCATCGCGATTGGTAGAAGAGTTTTACAAGCCTACACTTGTTATCAGTATTGATAATGGCGTAGGGAAAGGCTCTTGCCGTAGTATAGAAGGTTTTAATATTTATAACGCATTAAAATCCTGTGAAGATATATTGATTCAATTTGGCGGTCATGCCGCAGCGGCTGGATTTAGTATTGATGCTAGCCGTATTGATGAATTGCGGTATCGTTTAACAGAGTATTGTAAGGCTCATGTTTCTCCTGATGAATATATTCCCGTCGTATCCATTGATGCCACATTGCCCGTTGATGATATCGATGTAGATATCGTAGATCGTGTGTCCGCCTTAGAACCGTATGGGATGGGCAATAGTACCCCTATATTTGGCGTTATGGATGCTAAGGTGCAGGACATTATGCTGATGGGGCAACTTAAAAATCACTGTAAGGTGATTTTAGCTACCGCCAATGGTAGCATTGATGCTATCGCTTGGAATCGCCCTGATTTGTTTAGACATATTTTTCAAGGCATGAATGTGAAAGTTGCCTTTACACTTCAAAAAAATGAATGGCAAGGTTTTGTATCTCCACAACTCATGATTCAAGATATAGAGCCTGTTGTAGAAGAGCCAGTTCAATTGAGTGCTGAAGGGTTACGTGAAATATATACAATTGTACGCCTAGCATTAAAAGGCGGTGCTAATTCTTTATATCATGTGGAACAAGAAATTTTGCGACGCAAACCAGAAAATCAGAATGGAACGTCCGCATTGATGGCCCTTGATGTGTTTAAAGAATTAGGTATTATAAGTGAAGAAACAAATGATAATGGACAAGCGATGATCCGTTGGAATGTAATCAACGGTAAGCTTGATTTGACTACATCCGTTACATTTATAACATATAGTCAGCAGGAGGTGATACAATGATGACCATAAATGAAGAAGGTAAAGCCTTGGTGGAACAAAAGGGCTTTAACAAAGAAGAGGCTTTAAAAGAGTTTATGGATTATGTGCATTCCTATCTAAGCGATGATGAATGCGACCAAATCATGAAGGCGTTCACCCTTGCAGACAAAGCTCATGAAGGTCAATTTAGAGCCTCTGGTGAACCGTATATTATGCATCCTCTTGCAGTAGCTGAAATTTTGGCGCATTTGCAAATCGATCACATTACATTGATGGCAGCATTGCTCCATGATGTGGTAGAAGATACGGAATATACGAAGGAAGACATTGAAAAATTATTTGGCTCAGAAGTGGCGTTCCTCGTGGATGGGGTAACAAAATTAAATCAGTTCCAATACGAGACCAAAGAAGACAGACAAATGGAAAATTATCGCAAGATGATTTTGGCCATGGCGAAAGATGTGCGCGTTGTCGTTATTAAACTGGGTGACCGTTTACATAATATGCGTACCTTAAAACATATGCGTAGCGATAAGCAAAAACGCATTGCCAAGGAAACATTGGAAATTTTTGCTCCTTTAGCACATCGTCTTGGTATTTTCAATGTGAAATGGGAACTAGAAGATTTGTCGTTCCGGTACTTGGAACCAGATAAGTATTATGATCTCGTGGACCAAATGAAACAAAAACGTCAAGCCCGTGAAGATATCGTTAACGATACGATGGCGCAGTTGACAAAGGCTCTTGGTGAAGCGGGCATTAAAGCGGATATTAAGGGGCGACCAAAACATTTCTATAGCATTTATAAGAAAATGAAAAAGGATAATCGCGACTTGTCTCAAATCTATGATTTGTTAGCTGTTCGCGTTATCGTCGATACCGTTCCGGATTGTTATGCAGTTCTCGGCATCGCACATAGTTTGTGGAAACCGTTGCCATATCGTTTTAAGGATTATATTTCCATGCCGAAATCCAATATGTACCAATCATTGCATACGACGGTTATCGGTACCATGGGGCAACCTGTAGAAATTCAAATCCGTACATGGGAAATGCATCGCGTTTCAGAATATGGCGTAGCGGCTCATTGGCGTTACAAAGAAGGCAATAAAAATGGCGATAAAGATTTTGACCAAAAGGTTGCTTGGCTTCGTCAAGTACTCGAATGGCAGGATACGTCGAATCCAAAGGAACTCGTTAATGCCTTAAAATTAGATGTATTCTCCGGTGAGGTATTTGTATTTACACCTAAGGGTGATGTGGTTAAATTGCCAATTGGTTCTGTACCACTTGATTTTGCTTATCGCGTTCATACCGATGTAGGTCATCGGTGCGTGGGGGCGAAGGTAAATGGAAAAATCGTTCCTCTCGATTACACCTTGCAAAATGGGGATATCGTAGATATTATTACGTCTAAAACGGGTAAACCAAGCCTGGATTGGCTCAATATTGTAGGTTCTTCTGAAAGTAAGAATAAGATCCGCAATTGGTTTAAACGAGAAAATAAAGAAGAAAATATTGAAAAAGGTCTTGAAGCTCTTGAGCGTGAAGCCAAACGCCTCAACTACAGTTGGAAAGAACTTTGCAGTGACAATCGCATTCAACAAGTTGTAAAACAGTTGAAGTCCAATACTGAAAATGAACTATATGCCGCTTGTGGCTATGGTGGCATACCGGTAAGTACAGTTCTATTGCGATTGGTTGAACTATACAAAAAATCAAAAGAGCATGAAGAGTCCCGAAAAACAACGGAACAAATTATTGAAAAATTAAAGGTGCAAGGGGCTAAAAAGGCTAAGAACGGAACCGGTGTCCTCGTAAAGGGCGAGCCGGGCGTGATGGTTCGTATGGCTAAATGCTGTAATCCTGTACCGGGTGATGATATTATCGGCTATATTACAAGAGGTCGCGGTGTATCCGTACATCGCTCCGATTGTACGAGCCTCGGTCATACACCAGAAGATTTAGAACGCATGATTGAAGTTTCGTGGGACGAATCCTCTAGCGAATCCTTCCATGTAGGTATCGATATTCAAGCCTATGATAGATCGGGAATCCTCATGGAGGTAATGGCGGTGCTTTCAGAATTGAAAATCACCATTACCAATATGAATGCAAAGGTTTTAGAAAATACGAAAAATGTAATAATCAACATTGTCGTTGAAATTCGAGATATATCGCAACTTGATTTTGTTATGACTAAATTGCGCCGTATCCGTGAAGTGTATACGGTACAACGTAGTAAAGGAGGTGCATAATGGATACATCAAACTTAGTCCTCATGCGCATGCCGTTGGGGCCGCTTGGAACAAATTGTTATGTGATAGGCGATAAGGAACAAGGGGAAGCGTTTATTATCGATCCGGCTACAACAGAGGTGCTGGAGGCCTTGAAAAAACATAATTTAAAGCCCAAAGCAGTTCTATTAACACATGGTCATGGGGATCACATCGGTGGCGTACAAGGCATTGTAGATGCTTATGATGTGCCTATCTATATGCATCATGATGATGTGAAATATTTAAGTGATCCTGAATTGAATCTCAGCAATTATAGTAATCCTACACCGATTATCGTGAAAGGGCATATTATTGAGGTTCATGAAGGTGATCACATCACCTGCGGTGCTGTTGACTTGACCGTATATGAAACACCAGGTCACACGCCTGGTGGCGTATGCTACTATATGCCAGGTCTAGTATTTGTGGGGGACACTTTATTTAATCAATCTGTAGGGCGCACCGATTTTGTAGAAGGTGATTATGATGCCCTTATCAACGCGATTAAAACAAAGTTATATACATTGCCAGACAATACGATGGTATATCCTGGACATGGTCCAGAAACGCAAATAGGTTATGAAAAACAATATAATCCATTCGTGGGTGCTTAATATATTTATTTAGTAAAGGGGATAGTAATTATGAATACAACATTGGAAAAATTAAAAGAACGCATTAAAGACAAAAAATACAAATTGACTACGCAACGTCAAACGATTTTACAAGCCTTCATCGATGCTGAAGAAAATCATTTGAGCGCAGAAGATGTATATGTATTGGTAAAAGAAGTAGCACCAGATATTGGTCTTGCAACAATTTATCGTACATTGGATTTGTTTACAGAACTAGATTTATTAAAACGCCTTGATTTTGGTGACGGCCGTAACCGTTATGAATTAAATGACGAAGAATTCGCTCATTTCCATCATCATTTGATTTGTGTGAAATGTGGTAAGGTTTCTGAGTTTGAAGATGATATGCTAGAAACATTGGAATCCATCATCGCTAAAAAATTGAACTTCCGCACCATTGACCATCAATTAAAAGTATATGGTTATTGCAGTGATTGCCAAGCTCACATGACGCCAGCAGAACTCGAAAAACTCGATAAAATGTCACATCATGCTTAATGGATATCATTACACAGGGCCACTACCACTTGGATCGGTAGTGGCTCATAACTGTGGCGCAGCAGGTTTATTTTCGTGCAATGAAGCGGCTGATGTAATCCTACATGCCGCCGAACGTGATAATATGTATACTTTGACCGTATCTATTCGCGGTGTTGAACATACCTTAACAGGGCCTATATCTTCTATGGGACGACGTTCCATAGGGCAGGCATTACTCGTATTATTACGTACAGAACAAGGTTTACCAGCTCATAATGAATGGGGCACGATGGTAGGGGTGCGTCCTACAAAATTACTTCATAAATATATAGATCAATATGGTTCAATAGAGGCTGCAACTCGTCACATTAGGGACGAGTTTTCTGTGTCTATGGAAAAATTAGATATTCTCAGCCGTATTGGACAATATCAACGTCCTTTTTTAGAGTCTCATTCTAATAAGGATATAAGCCTCTATTGTGGTATTCCATTTTGTGAAACCCGTTGTGTATATTGCTCATTTCCATACGGTTTATATCAAGAGTATCATCGACAATCTGAATTCATAGCAGCCTTATTAGAGGATATAGATGATGTACGACAAATTTGTGAAACTTATAATTTGTACACAAATACGCTCTATATGGGTGGCGGTACACCCACTATATTGAATAATGAAGATTTTCATCGTGTCCTAACTGGATTATCTACATTGATACCCGAAGGGCATGAATTCACGGTTGAAGCGGGAAGACCAGATTCTATAACCACTGAAAAAATACGGTCTATGCAGCAGTGTCATGTAAATCGTATTAGCATTAATCCACAGACTATGGATGATACTATATTACGTCGCATCGGGCGTGGGCACAGCGCACAAGATATCGATGATATGTATCGACATGTGAAAAAACATACAGATTTTGCTGTTAATATGGACTTTATAGCCGGTTTACCGGGACAAAATATAAAACATATGATGCATAACATGGATTATATTTGTCATAATTTGCCTGAAAATGTTACAATTCATACGTTAGCTATCAAACGTGGTAGTCCGCTTTATGATTTGAACATGCAACATGATGTACCTGATGAGTCCGTAGTAAAACACATGGTACAGTATGCTCAGGAACGATTAGAGCAGGCTGGTTATGTGCCGTATTATCTATATCGTCAACAATATATGAGAGGTCAACTCGAAAATATTGGGTATACATTGCCTGGTAAGGCGTGTGAATATAATATTCAAATCATGGAAGAGCGACAAACAATTATGTCTATGGGACCCGGTGGATCCTCTAAGTGGATGAAAGCTCCTTCGTATAGACAGAAAAAACAGCATATGCCTAAGGATGTAGATGTATATACAGATACATTAGAGGCTTTACTAGCTAAGAGGCATGCATTATGTAAATCATTTTGGGAGGTTGTGTAATGGCTATAAAGAGACCAAGAGGTACACAAGATTTCTTGCCAGAACAAATTGTAAATTGGCATTATATAGAACAGCATATGCGCGAAATTTGTAAAGCTTATGGCTTTAGCGAAATTCGTACACCTGCCTTTGAAGATACAAAATTATTTTTACGCGGCATTGGGGAAACTACGGATGTAGTATCGAAGGAAATGTATACCTTCTCCACTGGCGACGATAAGGAACAAAGCTATACATTGCGCCCTGAAAATACGGCTTCTGCCGTACGGGCATACCTTGAAAATAAGGTGTATGGTAAAGAAAATTTAACAAAATGGTTCTATATGGGTTCCATGTTCCGCCACGATAAACCACAAGCTGGTCGCTATCGTGAATTCCATCAATTTGGTGCAGAAGTACTAGGTTCTCCATCACCTGTAGTAGATAGCGAAGTTATCTGTATGATTGTACAATTGCTAAAGGATTTTGGCCTTAAGGATCTCAATGTAGAAGTAAACTCTGTAGGCTGTCCAAATTGTCGTCCTACATATCGTCAAAAATTGATCGAGTTCTTCGAACCTAAAAAAGATCAACTTTGTGAAGATTGCCAAGAACGATTATACAAAAATCCATTGCGTTTATTGGACTGCAAGAATGAGACGTGTAAAGCATTGTCCGTAGGTGCACCTGAAATTCATGAACATCTATGCGAAGAATGTAATACCCATTTTGAAGAACTTAAAACATTACTTGATGCGGCAGATATCCAATATAATCTAAATCCTCGTTTGGTTCGTGGACTCGATTACTACACAAAAACAGCCTTTGAAGTGCAATACACTCCATTAGGAGCCCAAAGTGCAGTTGCTGGCGGCGGCCGTTATGATGGTCTTGTAGAGGAACTCGATGGTCCTCATACACCAGCTATTGGTTTTGCAATGGGTATGGAACGATTGTTATTGGCTTTAGAAAAACAAAACTTGTTGCCTGAACCGACAATCGAACCAGCAGTATTTGTAGTAGCCCTTGGAGAGGCTGCAAAATTAGAAGCTTTCAAGATTTGTCAAACGTTACGTGGCGCATATATCACTGCGGAAATGGATGGCCAAGGTAAAAGTATGAAGGCTCAATTAAAATATGCTAACAAAATTCATGCAAAATATGTTATCATAGTGGGTGATGATGAATTGGCTAAGCAAGAGGCCATCATTCGTTTTATGGAAACAAGTGAACAAGAAACAGTACCATTAGCGTCTGTTTCTGAACGTATATCTTCTTTGGTGAAAGGATGACAAGTAGAATGGAAACAATGAAAGGCTTACACCGTACGCACGGATGTGGCACTATTTCTGAAGCAGAAGTAGGTAAAGAGGTTGTATTATGTGGTTGGGTTGAACGTCGTCGCGACCACGGCGGTTTGATCTTCTTGGACTTGCGAGATCGCTCTGGCATCGTTCAAGTTGTAGCGTCCCCAGATCATAATGTGGAATCTTTCCACAAGGCTGAAGATGTTCGTAATGAATATGTGCTTTGTGTACGCGGTAAAATTACAAAACGCGATGAAGAAGCAATCAATCCGAACTTGCCTACAGGCGCTTATGAAATGTATTGTGAAGAACTTCGCGTATTGAATTCTGCGAAGACACCTCCATTCTACATTCAAGATAATATCGATGTAGATGAAAACATCCGCTTGAAATATCGTTACCTTGACTTACGTCGTCCAGAAATGCAACGCAACTTGATTTTACGTCATAAGGTAACAAAGGCTATGCGCGATTTCTTCGATAGCCGCGATTTCCTTGAAATCGAAACACCTATGCTTACAAAATCCACACCAGAAGGCGCGCGTGACTATTTAGTACCTTCTCGTGTGAATGCAGGCACATTCTATGCATTGCCTCAATCTCCACAAATTTTCAAACAAATTTTGATGGTAGCAGGCTATGAAAAATATTTCCAAATCGTACGTTGCTTCCGCGATGAAGATTTGCGTGCAGATCGTCAACCAGAATTCACTCAACTTGACTTGGAAATGAGCTTCGTTGACGAAGAAGACATTTACGCATTATTGGAACAAATGGTTGCAGATGTGTTCAAAAAGACATTGGGCAAAGAAATTCCATTGCCGATGCCTCGCATTACATGGGATGAAGCGATGGATAAATATGGTTCTGATAAACCAGATCTTCGCTTTGACATGGCTTTCACAGATGTAACTGAACTCGTAAAAGATACTGAATTCAAAGTATTCCGTTCTGTTATCGACAATGGCGGTATCGTAAAAGGTATCGTAGTACCTGGTGATGCAGGTATTCCTCGTCGTGAACTCGATGATTTGGTAGCATATGTAAATCGCTACGGCGCTAAAGGTTTGGCTTGGGCGTGCTTCAATGAAGACGGTTCCATTAAATCTCAAATCATGAAGTTCTTAGGTGAAGACACAATCCGCAATATCGGTGAAAAAATGGGCGCTAAAGGTGGCGACCTCGTATTGATGATCGCTGATAAACCTGCAACTGTTGCTCGTGCACTTGGTGAATTGCGCCTTGAAATGGCTCGTCGTATGAACATGATTGACGAAGATAAATTGGCTTTCACATGGGTAACAGATTTCCCTATGTTCGAATACAATGAAGATGAAAAACGCTACGTTGCAATGCATCATCCGTTCACAATGCCTCGCCACGAAGATCTTGATAAATTACAATCCAATCCTGGCAGCGTAAAAGCAATCGCTTACGATATGGTATTGAACGGCGTTGAAATCGGTGGCGGTTCATTGCGTATTTATCAATCTGATGTACAAGAAAAAGTATTTAAAGCAATCGGTTTATCCGAAGAAGAAGCTAAATCTAAATTCGGTTTTATGCTTGATGCATTTAAATACGGTGCGCCACCTCATGCAGGTTGTGCATTTGGTCTTGATCGTCTCGTTATGTTGATGGCTAAACGTCAATCCATCCGCGACGTTATCGCATTCCCTAAAACACAATCCGCTTCTGATATCATGAGCCAAGCACCATCTGAAGTAGAACCTAAACAATTAAAAGAATTACACATAAAACCAGATGTAGAGGAAGAAGAACAATCCTTAGTATAATCGCTAGCAAACGTATTATAAAAGGACCGCAAGAATTGCTAAAATTTTAAAAGTCAAGTCTTGTAAATGATAAATCTTTCTGCTACTATTTATGTATAAGATATCCCTGCCATGTGCGTGTGATATCGCAGTTTTGAGCCAACACATTTTCTTCGGGAGTCCGGAACTCTCGTCTGAACGTTACGCCCTCACGGGACAACTGAAGGATGAGGAGGACACCCACCTGCTCTTGCAGGATCAAAACGCGGTACATTACGGCATGGTGGGGCTTTTTTGCATGTAAAAATATGAATGGAGGTAGCATGGATAGTTTATTTGATGCATTACCTACGAATAAATATGAACCACTACCGGTGCGCATGAGACCGACAGAACTTGATCATCTATATGGTCAAGAACAGGCGGTAGGCAAGGGGACATTCCTTCGTGCGATGGTGGAAAAGGATACAATACCATCCATGTTGTTTTACGGGCCTTGTGGGACTGGTAAAACGACATTAGCCGGTATCATTGCTAAGATGAGCAACAGCCATTTTGTCAATTTAAATGCGACAAATGCTGGTATCGGTGAATTGCGAAATATCATAGAGGATGCGAGGAAACGCGTTCGTTCTTTACAACAACGAACCATTTTATTTCTCGATGAAATACATCGCTTTAATAAGAGTCAACAAGATGTACTGTTACCCTGCGTTGAAGATGGTACGATTATTCTTATTGGAGCAACTACAGAAAATCCATTTTTTGAAGTTAATCGACCATTATTATCTAGGTTACGACTTATTACACTAGAGGCCTTAACACCTAAGGCGATTAGTCAAATTTTAAAACGGGCTCTTACGGATAGCGAAGTAGGCTTAGGGGATCGTAATTTACAGGTAAAGGATGAGTTACTTCAGGATATAGGCATTTTTGTTAATGGCGATGGACGCATGGCTCTCAATATTTTAGAGCAAGCTGCGGCCATGGTACACGATGGCGAAGAAATTACCTTAGAAATTCTAGAGAAGGTCGTAGGCCGACGCATTTATACATATGATAAAAAAGGGGATAGTCACTACGATACGATTTCTGCATTTATTAAAAGCATGCGTGGATCCGATGTGCAGGCTACACTCCATTATTTGGCGCGTATGATTGAGGCCGGTGAAGATCCAAATTTTATTGCTCGTCGTATTGTGATTTGTGCGGCCGAGGATGTGGGCTTAGCCGATCCACAAGCATTAATATTGGCTAATGCAGCTGCACAATCTGCTCATATGGTAGGATTTCCAGAGGCGCGCATCATTTTATCTGAAGCAGCATGCTATGTGGCGTTAGCACCTAAGAGTAATTCTGCCTATCTAGGCATTGATGCGGCTATTTCAGATGTGCGACATAAGGATTGTGGGCAAGTGCCTGACCATTTGCGAGATAGCCACTACAGTGGGGCTAGTAAACTAGGACATGGGCTAACCTATAAATATGCTCATAATTATCCAAATGGATACGTTAAACAACAATACCTACCGGATCCTCTCGTTAAGGCTGAGTATTATAAGGGGGTCGATCGTGGGGTAGAGCATAATCTGTTGAAGGATTGGAACGATAGACGCAAAGATAAATAGAATCTTCAATATATGGTATAATATAATGATGATTTGAAATAGATTTTTTATTAAAGTAAGGGGTTTGTATACGATTATGGCAGAAGAGAAAAAAACTTCTACAAGAGGGCGGAAACCTCGCAAAAAACGAGCTACACCGGCACCAAAAAAAGAAGGATTTTCACTGCGTAATGAAGTGAAAGGCATTATTGTCATAGGTGTTGCCATACTGGCATTGCTAGGCTTTTTTGGCTTTGATTTAGGCATTGTAGGCGAAATATTGACGGGAATATTTCGCTATGGATTTGGCTTTGGGGGCATAATTCCGTGCATTGCTGTACTATGGCTTGGATGGCGTTTGTTATACCAAGGTAAATTTATGTCTATTACACGTCGTGGTCTCCTCATAACAGTTTTTTACTTATTAGCTATTACCATGGTTCCACTTTGTCGTGTACCTGTGGGGGATGAATTGGCGACTACGGCGCTTGCAGACCAAGGTGGTGTAGTGGGCGGTTTCTTGGCTTCCTTTATACGAACTATGTTCGGTGAAGTTGGCTCCATTATTGTTGTCGCCGTACTTATGCTTTGCTGTGGTCTCCTTATTACGCGCCTATCTTTGGGCAATGGTTTACGTAAGGCCGCAGATAAAACACAAGTAGGCCTTGATAAAGCAAAAGAAGTAGCTGTTGAAAAGGTAGCGGTTGCTAAAGAGGTTATTGAAGATTGGAATGAACAGCGTAAAGAAGCAGCGCAACGCAAGGCCTATGACCGTGAGAAGGATATGCGATATACAGAGTCAGCACAAAATGCTGTAGAGACGCTAGAAAATCGTGGTGTTCTATCTACCGATGATGAATATGAAGTTGAACCTATTGATACACATGCACCTTCTTCTTGGAAAGAATTGGCTGAGTTAGAGGCTCGTAATAGAGCAGCAGAACGATTAGCACAAATCTCTGAAGAATCTGGTGATGCTGCTGGTAACGGTGAAATTCGTACTGATAGTGTTGATGACGAGCCAAAATCAATGCCTGCATGGCTTCACAATCACGATGAGCATGCTGATGTTGAAGAATTTGATACAGACAATGTTAATGTAGATGAAGATGCTTATAACACTACTGAGTCTGACCCAGAAGAGTATTCCTATCAACCAACAACCATAGGTCCTCTTGAGACTAATCATGCAGCAATCGCCAGTGCAGTACCTGGTACAGGTGCCGCTGCTAGTTCCGTTAGCGCTGGTGCGGGCATGAGTTCTCTGCCATTATCTGTACCATCCTTGGCAAGCACTGCTGAGGATACAGCTCAGGTAGCAGTATCAAAAGATGGTCAAATTCATAGAACCTATGACAAACCATATCACTTCCCAAGCCTTGATATTTTGGCGAAAGGGGAGGTAGGTCAAAATAATAATGACGAGGTTGCATATAATGCGATGCGCCTAGAAGATGTATTATCTAGCTTTGGCATTTCTGCCAAGGTGGTTAATGCTACGCAAGGCCCAACGGTAACGCGTTATGAAATTGAACCAGCCCAAGGCGTCAAGGTAAGTAGAATCGTAAACTTAACAGATGATATTGCTTTGAATCTAGCGGCTCAACATATACGTATGGAGGCGCCAATTCCGGGTAAATCCGCTATTGGTATTGAGGTACCTAATACGAAAACAGAAGCTGTTCATTTGCGTGATGTATTAGATTGCAGTGATTTTAAAGAGGCGCGTGGTGGCATTCCTGTAGGCCTTGGCAAGGATATTGCCGGTAAACCGGTGATTACAGATTTGGCTAAGATGCCACATCTTTTGGTGGCTGGCACGACTGGTTCTGGTAAATCCGTATGTGTGAATACATTAATTTCCAGTATTCTCTTTAGCCGTAAACCAGAAGAGGTTAAGTTGCTTTTGATCGACCCTAAAATGGTTGAATTATCTGTGTATAATGGCATTCCTCATTTGATGGCGCCAGTTGTAACGGATATGAAAAAAGCAGCTGCCGTATTGCGTTGGGCTGTTCGTGAAATGGAAGCTCGTTACAAGGCTTTCGCTGCATCTGGTAAACGGGATATTAAAAGTTATAACGAAGCACATCCTAAGTCGGCTATGCCTCTCATCGTATTGATTATTGATGAGTTAGCTGACTTGATGATGACGGCTCCAGATGATATAGAGGAATCGATTAGTCGTTTGGCTCAGATGGCACGTGCCGCTGGTATTCATATGGTACTAGCTACACAACGTCCATCTGTTAACGTTATTACCGGTTCTATTAAGGCAAACGTGCCAAGCCGTATTTCCTTTGCTGTAGGGTCTCAAATTGACTCTCGTACAATCCTCGATATGGCGGGGGCTGAAAAATTACTAGGTAAAGGGGATATGTTGTTCTCACCAATCGGTGCTAATAAACCTATTCGTGTTCAAGGCGCTTTCATTTCCGATGATGAAGTGGAACATTTGGTAGAATTTGTTAAGCAACAACGAGAACCTGAGTACGATGATACAGTAACTGCTGAAGCAGAAAAAGAATCAGCAGCACAAGATAATGATGAACAAGATATTTATCGTGATGAGTTGTTAGAACGTGCTGTCAACCTTGTTATGGAATCTGGTCAAGCATCCGTTTCGATGTTGCAACGTAGATTCCGTATCGGCTATACCCGTGCTGCACGCCTTGTAGATACAATGGAGGATCTAAAAATTGTAGGTCCTAATATGGGGAGTAAAGCACGAGAAATTTTAATGAGTCCAGAACAGGTGAAAGCTCGATATTTCTCTGATTCTGAAGAATAGAAAGGGATGTACTGTGGCTGAGTTAGGCGAAGAATTACGTCGGGAACGGGTACGTAGAAATCTTACATTTAAGGACATTGAACAAGTACTTCATATTAAAACAACCTATTTAGAGGCCATAGAAGACGGTAATTATGCAGTTATCCCAGGACGCGTATATGCGAAAGGTTTTATCCGTAATTACGGGAATTACCTTGGCCTTGATGGAAATCGATTAGTGAAAGCCTATCAGAACCAAGTAGGTGAAGTAGATACGTTTACCATACGTCCCATTATGCGTCAAAAGAAGCAAGAAACAATCAATTCTGTACAAAGCGAATACGTAGAACATCAGATGGCAAAGCGTCGCATGTCACTCGAAACGAGACAAAAGAAGCGTCAACGGTCCATTGAACAAGAACGTATTATGCTTGCTATTATTGCGGTATTCATGGTGTTATTTTTAATATGGTTATTTTTATTCTAAGATATGTCGTTACATTTAAAGGAAGGTTAGGCTGATGGATTCATTTTTAGTTACAGAACGCGCAGATATGGAAGCGCGCGGATGGGCAGAACTTGACTTTGTGCTCATCAGTGGCGATGCGTATGTAGATCATCCGTCATTTGCGCCTGCCGTAATTGGACGCTATCTAGAATCTAAAGGATATCGTGTTGGCATCATCGCTCAACCCGATTGGAATGATGTTAATGCCTTTAAAAAATTAGGCAAGCCTCGTCTCGCATCTCTTGTTACGGCTGGAAATTTAGATTCTATGCTTAATAAATTTACGGCGGCTAAAAAGATTCGTCGCGAAGATGATTACTCACCGGGAGGTGAAGCGGGGCATCGACCTGATAGAGCTACTTTGGTATACTCTAACCGCATGAAGGAAGCGTATCGTGATGTACCTCTTATCATTGGTGGCATCGAAGCGTCACTACGTCGCTTTGGTCATTATGATTATTGGTCCGATACGGTGCGCCGTTCCATTCTCGTGGATTCTAAAGCGGATGTGCTCATTTATGGTATGGGTGAATTACAAATTATAGAGTTAGCCGAAGCGCTTGATCAAAATAGATTCGTGGAATCCTTGCCAAATATACGTGGTATTTGTTATATGTCAAAGGACATTCCATCTATAGATTGTGTCGCGTGTCCTTCTTTTGAAGAAATCAAGGCAGATAAAATGGCCTTTGCTGATGCATTCCGCATTCAATATGATGAACAAGATCCATTTTATGGACGACCTATTGTACAAAAACATGGGGATCGCTACGTGGTACAAAATGTGCCGGCCTTACCTTTAACGCAGGAACAAATGGATGGAGCCTATAATTTACCGTACACCCGTAAGTGGCATCCTAAATATGATGATAAGGGTGGTGTTCCTGCATTAAGCGAGGTACAGTTTAGTCTCGTTAGCCATCGTGGTTGTTTTGGTAGTTGCTCATTTTGCGCCATTACTAACCATCAAGGTCGGATCATTCAAAATCGCAGTCATCAGTCCTTGATTGATGAAGCAAAGTTGATGATCAATATGGACGGCTTTAAGGGCTATATCCATGATGTAGGTGGTCCAACAGCTAATTTCAGACATTTAGCATGCGATAAACAAGCCGTCTTTGGCGCATGTAAAGGACGTACCTGTGCGGCACCAGAGCCTTGTGAAAATTTGAATACAAACCATGACGATTACGTTGCATTGCTTCGCAAACTACGTAAATTGAAAGGCGTGAAGAAGGTCTTTGTTCGTTCTGGTTTGCGTTATGACTATGTCCTTGCAGATAATAACAAAGCCTTCGTAAAGGAACTTTGCCAATATCATGTAAGTGGTCAATTAAAGGTTGCCCCTGAACATGTATCAAAGCGTGTGACTACCATGATGGGCAAAGCGGGCAAAGAAGAGTTCTTAGCCTTTAAAAAATGGTTTGAAGAGGCTAACCGCGAATTAGGAAAAAAACAATATTTAGTGCCTTATTTTATGAGCTCTCATCCGGGATGTACATTAGAGGATGCCATAGAATTAGCAGAGTTTTTGCGAGATCAGCACATGTACCCTGAACAAGTGCAAGATTTCATACCTACGCCTGGCAGTCTTTCGACATGCATGTATTACACGGGGATTAACCCCTTAGATGGCAAGCCTGTGTACGTAGCAAAAAAAGGTCGCGATAAGGCTAAGCAAAGGGCTTTGATGCAATATAAAAATATTGAAAATTACGATCTTGTCAAAGAAGCATTAATTGAAGCAGGACGTCGAGACTTGATTGGATTTGGACCAGAGTGTTTGATTCCACCACGACCAATCGGTCAAGGCAAAATGCAAAATCAGGGACGTAAAAAATCAGGACAATCGAGAGGTGGTCAATCTCGATATGTTCGAAGTGGTTCTCCATCACAAGTCAATAAGACTAGGGGAGAACGTAAAAGGAGATTTACACGATGAAACGATGGATGGCGTTTAGTGTGCTCATGCTATTTGTTATTGGTATGATGGGCTATGGCGTATACTTTTATCGGGAGGAGCAAATTGAAAAATCAAAGGCTCCTGTGCGTGGTGAAATTACGGTATATACCGATTTACCTAACAATTTAACGACATTATTAGCGGATAGATACTTAGAGGAAAAAAATGTAAAGGTGAACATCATGCCTCTTACAGAGGAACAGATGGAACAACGTGTTTCCTCAAAATTAGCGGATTCATCTGGTGATGTAGTAATTACATCAGAGGATAATCTCGTTATTGGTGCTAGTAAAGATAAGTTTGCTCCCATTGTAAATGAACGCATTGATGAGGTATTGGACCGGTTGAAGGATTCGAATGGATACTGGGTTGGCTTATGGTATGATCCCATTGTATTTGTACAAAACGAATCCTTTTATAAAGGCTTAGGGCAGCATATCACTACATGGGATACATTGCAGAAACCAGGTGATTGGAGCGTAGTGATGACAGATTTCGTAGCATCTCAAAATGCTGCTAATCTGCTATATAATATGGTGGAGTATAAGGGCGAACCAGATGCTCTTGCCTATTTGTTAGCATTGAAACCCCATGTTATGCAACATTCCAAATTTTTGTCTACACCGATACGATTAACGGCTCTTGGAGAATCTGATATCGGAATTGGGAATCTTTCTGATGCACAACAGTACATACGCCATACCTATCCTGTAAAAATGATTTACCCTAGTGATGGCACTTCATTTTATGTGACTGGTGCAGCAGTGCAAAAGGATTCTAAGCATAAAAATGAAAGTATAGAGTTTATTACGTGGTTATTATCTAGCGGAACAGCTAAATATATGATCGATAATAATTTTACCTATATTTTTGCTAATCCGGAGGTTCCTGAACCGGTGGATGCATTAGGCCGTTCCGTTGTGTTATGGCCCGTTAATGGAGGCTATACTGTAGAGGGTAAAAATGTCTTGTTAAATCACTGGGTTAGCCAAGTGCGTTTTAGAAAAGATAAATAAAAGAAAATTGATATATATTTATTTACTATAGTTGCATTCTATATATAAGAAAGGATTTAGAATGGCCAAATTATTGGGATATATTAGCCTAGGTTGTGCTAAAAATTTAGTAGATACAGAGGTTATGCTTGGACTATTGAAGGATGATGGATATACCATTACCGATAATTTAGAAGAAGCAGACCTGATTATCATCAATACATGCACATTTATAGAGAAAGCAAAAGAAGAATCTATCAATACTATTCTTGAGGCGGCTCAATATAAGGAATTAGGGCGTTGTAAGGGGTTAATCGTAGCTGGTTGTTTGAGTCAACAATATCAAGATGAACTATTTAAGGAAATTCCTGAAATTGATGCGCTTATTGGGACTGGTGCATGGGACCAAGTTATGGTCGCTGTTGATGCTATTGAGCATGGTAATCGCAGCTGCATCATGGAAAATATTACAAATATTTATGATGAACGTATGCCTCGCATTCAAACGACACCTCGATATAGTGCATATGTAAAGATTGCAGAAGGCTGTAACAATGGATGTACATTCTGTATTATCCCAAAGGTGCGTGGAGCTTTCAGAAGTCGTTCCATCGAATCCATTAAGGCTGAGGTTGAACGTTTAGCTGCATCGGGTGTTAAGGAAATTGTTCTTATTGCTCAGGATACGACAAGCTATGGCATTGATTTAAATGATGGCAAACCATTACTTACTAAATTGCTAAAAGAATTAACTAAGGTAGAGGGTATTGAATGGATTCGCATGCTTTATTTGTATCCAACATTCTTTAGCGATGAATTGCTTGATATTATCGTTAATGAACCTAAACTTTGCAAATATGTTGATATACCATTACAACATGTAAATAATGATATTTTGAAGCAGATGAATCGCCGTGATTCTCGTGAAGATATTGAACGATTATTAAAGAAAATTCGTAATGCACCAACTCATGTAACATTGCGTACATCAATTATTGTGGGATTCCCAGGTGAAACGGATGAACAATTCCAAGAACTCTGTGAATTTGTAAAGGATATTAAATTTGATAATATGGGTGTATTTACCTATTCTCAAGAGGATGGAACCATTGCGGGAGCCCGAGAAGATCAAGTACCAGAAGAGGTTAAAGAAGAACGCTATCATACCTTGATGTCTATACAAGCGGCTATTTCTGAAGAAAATAACCGTGATTTAGAGGGTACCATTGATTACGCTATGATTGAAGAATTAGAAGAAGGCGATAATGATACGATTCTTGCAAAAGGTCGGTTGAAATCGCAGGCTCCTGATGTAGATGGGAATATGTACATTGAAGATTGTGGCGATACAGTTAAGCCTGGAGATATTGTGAAGGTGCAAGTAGAGCAAGGGTTTGCTTACGATGTAGTTGCTACTATCGTAGAATCATAATCGTGTATTAGGTAATACCAGTACTGACACATATGAAGTGATGGGAGGTATTTACAATGATTGTAGAATTGGTTTCTACAGGTTCTGAATTGTTACTGGGAGATACGGTGAATACGAATGTCTCCTGGTTAGCTCAGGAGCTTAATAAATTAGGTTATACCGTAGCTTATCAGTCCGTAGTCGGCGATAATCCTGGGCGTATGGCTGAGGTATTTAAAAAGGCCGGTGAACGTGCTGATATTGTCATTAGTACAGGCGGTTTAGGTCCAACCCAAGGGGATATTACACGTCAAGTATTGGCATCATCCTTAAATCGCAGTGTTGTATATAATGACGATGCTATGGCTGAAGTACGACAATTTTTTAAACGCGTAGGCCGAGAAATGCCTGATGCTAGTCGTAGAGAGGCTATGTTGCCTGATGAATCTAGCGTGCTTGCCAATCCTGTTGGTGTCGCACCTGGTGTAGTTACTGTAGATGATGATGTGACATATATTTTACTACCAGGACCACCAGGCGAGATGAAGGGGATGTTTACACAAAGTGTAGTGCCGTATCTTAACAAGCGCTTTGGTTCACAAGGCGTGGTAACATCATATCGGTATGGCGTTTATAATATTCGAGAAATCGACTTAGAAGAACGCGTTATGGACTTGATTAAGCAACAATCGAATCCTACGATTGCCCTATTAATCAAAAAAGGTTATATTGAACTACGTATTACTGCAAAAGCTAGCTCCTTGGAGCAAGCCCATGAATTGTTGCGCCCTTGGGATGAGACAATACACCGTAGACTTGGTACCTTGATAGGTCGAAATTTACAAGTATCTATGGAAGAAACTTTGGGCAATTCATTAAAAGAACACAATGCCACTATTGCTACGGCTGAGTCTTGTACATCTGGCTTGGTTGGTAAATTATTGACCAATGTAAGTGGTAGTAGTGAGTATTATATGGGTGGTATCATATCCTATAGTAATGATGTAAAGCATCGAGTACTCGGTGTTCCACAAGATATGCTCGATACCTATGGCGCTGTGAGCGAGCAAGTGGCTAAGGCGATGGCAGAGGGTACAAAACGCGTATGTAATACTACATATGCAGTATCTACAACCGGTATAGCTGGCCCTGGTGGTGGCACACCAGACAAACCGGTAGGACTCGTTTGGTTTGGCGTAACTGGACCTCAAGGAACCGTTGCTCACAAGGCTAATTTGATTGGTAATCGCGAAGATATCCGCCAAAGTGCGGCTGAATTAGCATTATATTATGTGAATTTATATATTCAAGAAAAAGGGGATAAATAATGGCTGTTGATGGTAGACAAGCAGCGTTAGATAACGCATTAAAACAAATAGAAAAAGATTTTGGTAAAGGTGCTATCATGCGCCTTGGTGAAGCGGCGGACCGTATGAATGTTGAGGTTATTTCCTCCGGTTCTCTTGCTATAGACCTTGCCGTAGGCGTAGGTGGATTTCCTCGTGGCCGTGTCATTGAAATTTACGGCCCTGAATCTTCTGGTAAAACAACTGTTGCTCTTCATGCTGTAGCAGAAGCACAAAAACAAGGTGGCGTCGCTGCATTTATTGATGCGGAACATGCAATGGACCCAATCTATGCACGTAATCTTGGTGTAGATATTAATAATTTGTTAATTTCCCAACCAGACAATGGTGAACAAGCATTGGAGATTACAGAAGCCCTTGTTCGCAGTGGTGCTGTAGATATCGTTGTCGTTGACTCTGTTGCAGCTTTGGTTCCTAAAGCTGAAATCGAAGGGGAAATGGGCGATGCTCACGTAGGCCTTCATGCTCGGTTAATGAGTAAAGCATTGCGTAAATTGACAGGTACAATTAATAAGACAAAGACCGTTGTTATCTTTATTAATCAATTGCGCGAAAAGGTAGGCGTAATGTTTGGTAATCCTGAAACTACGACAGGTGGTCGTGCTTTAAAATTTTATTCCTCTGTACGTCTCGATGTACGTAAGGGTGAATTGATTAAGGTGAACAATGAAAATGTAGGGGCTCGTACAAAGGTTAAGGTTGTAAAAAATAAGGTGGCACCTCCATTTAAAACTGCTGAGTTTGATTTGATGTATGGTCAAGGTATTTCTAGAGAAGGTACACTTATTGATATCGGTACCAATATGGAAATTATCAAAAAATCCGGCGCTTGGTATTCCTATAATGGGGAACGCATGGGTCAAGGTAAAGAAGCAGCAAAACAATACCTATTCGACAATCCTCAAGTAGCTGAAGAAATCGATCGTATCATTCGCGATACTTTGGCAGCTGAACCAGAAACATTTGATGTTGTTGGTGAAGATGCTACACCAAAAGAAGATTAATCGATATAGCATATATAAAAAGGGCTACTGTGTAGCCCTTTTTCATTGAGGTTATTATGATAGATGATATGTTTTCAGAAGAGGAGAAGCAGGCCGCATTAGAACAAGCCTATCGATTCCTTGCACAGCGATTTCTAAGCTCTTATGAGTTGCGCCAAAAGATGAAACGTAAACAAATTCCGGCGGAGCTTATCGATTATGTAGAAGAGCGATTAATTTACTATGATTATATAAATGATGAGCGTTTGGCGAAACAGGTTGTATCCTATTTGATGAGAGAACAGAAATATGGTGCATTTCTCATTAAACAAAAAATGAAACAGAGAGGTCTTGATGTGCCGCGTGATATTGAAAATTATGATGAAATGGCGGCCGCTTTTCGAATTGTAGATAAAAAATATGGTGAATCCATAAGCGATATTCCACGTATAAAAATAATGAATTTCCTAAGAAATAGGGGATTTTCTATGAGCACTATTACTAAGGTTTGTGAGGCTTATCAACCTTGACAGAATAGGCTTTCAAGCATAAAATTAAAATAGTCTTGTAAACATATAATGTATTATAGGCTATTAATTTAATATGTAAAAATCTGGAATCAATGGGCGTATGCCCACATGTGAAGATACAGGAGGTGAGACTGATTTTAGAGTATAGTCTAATTGCAGTAGTAATGGTGCTAATTGGACTAGGTGTAGGCTATTTTTTACGAAAAAATATCGCTGAAGGAAAACTGAATCAAGCTGAGCAAGAGGCTGAGCGCATTATCGCAAATGGTGAGCGCATGGCCGAGTCTAAAAAGAAAGAAGCTTTATTAGAAGCGAAGGAAGAAATTCATAAGCTCCGTTCCGATGTGGAACGAGAAAATAAAGAACGCCGTTCTGAACTACAACGTATGGAACGCCGTATTCTTCAAAAAGAAGAATCTTTGGATAAAAAATTAGACAATATTGAGCACAAAGAGGAAGCTTTACATCGTAAAGAAGCTGACTTAGTTCAAAGCAAAGAAAAAATCGATGCTTTGTATGAAAAGCAAATGGCAGAATTAGAACGTATTTCTGGAATGACCTTTGAAGAAGCTCGGAATATCTTGTTAACAAATGTGGAACAAGAAATCCGTCATGAAACGGCAATTATGGTTAAGGACATGGAACAGCAAGCTAAAGATGAAGCTGAAAAGAAAGCTAAGGAAATTATTTCCGGTGCTATTCAACGTTGTGCAGCTGACCATGTGGCAGAAACGACTGTTTCTGTTGTAGCATTGCCAAATGATGAAATGAAGGGCCGTATTATTGGTCGTGAAGGTCGTAATATTCGTGCTCTAGAAACGTTAACTGGTATCGATTTAATTATCGATGACACACCAGAAGCTGTTATTTTATCGGGCTTTGATCCAATTCGTCGTGAAGTAGCACGCATTGCTTTGGAAAAATTGATTGTCGATGGTCGTATCCACCCTGCTCGTATAGAAGAGATGGTGGCAAAGGCTCGTAAAGAGGTAGACCAAACAATTAAAGAGGCTGGTGAACAAGCAACCTTTGAGGCTGATGTTCACGGCTTACATCCTGAAATTATTAAAATTTTAGGGCGTTTGAAATATCGTACTAGTTACGGTCAAAATGTGTTAAAACATTCTATTGAAGTATCTCATTTAGCAGGTCTTATGGCAGCAGAACTTGGCTGTGATGTGACATTGGCTAAACGAGGTGGCTTAATTCATGATATCGGTAAGGCTCTAGATCGTGAAATCGAAGGTTCCCACGTGGAAATCGGTGTCGATGTGGCCCGTAAGTATCATGAAAGCGCAGCAGTAATCAACTGTATTGGAGCTCATCATGGTGATGAAGAATTCCAATCCGTAGAGGCTGTTCTCGTAGCAGCAGCAGATGCTATCTCTGCAGCCCGTCCAGGTGCTCGTAGAGAAACCTTAGAAAATTACTTAAAACGATTATCTAAATTGGAAGAAATCGCTGAATCTTTCGAAGGCGTTGAAAAGTGCTTTGCTATTCAAGCTGGTCGTGAAATTCGCGTTGTAGTAAAACCGGATAAGATTGATGAAGCTGAGTCTACATTACTTGTTCGGAATATTGTGAAACGCATTGAATCCGAATTAGAATATCCTGGTCAAATCAAGGTTGTTGTCATTCGTGAAACACGCGTTGTTGATTTTGCTAAATAGGCATTATATTAAAAATTGTAGGCTGCAATATTATATTGCAGCCTATCCTTTTTAATTATAGGGTATTTTATTAGAGGATTTTTGAAAGTTTTATCGAATATAGAATTATAGACCCTTTTTTCTATGATTGTATAGTCGATAAAAAGAAAAACAAGAGGAGGTGTTCTGGTGAGTCGATATTTTGAAAACGAATTAATTGAACAGATTAAAGATGCCAATGATATCGTATCCGTTGTATCAGAACATGTTACCTTGAAGAAAAAAGGAAAGAACTATTGGGGGTGCTGTCCATTTCACAATGAAAAGACGCCTTCCTTTAGTGTGGCTCCGGACAAGGGCTTCTATTATTGTTTTGGCTGTCACGCATCGGGGAATGCCATCAAGTTTTTGATGGAACTAGAAGGTATCACCTTTGTAGAAGCCTTAGAACGCCTTGCAAATCGGGCCAATATACCGTTGCCAGAAGCAAAGCTTTCACCACAGGTACGGGCTAGAGAAGAACGACGCAAAAAATTATATGAAGCCTGTGAGTTAGCAGCGAGTTTCTTTCATAATTGTTTGCTTAAAACCTCATTTGGTAAGGCAGGGTTAGAATACTTAAAAAAACGGGGGCTCACAGATGAAACTATAGAAAAGTTCAGACTTGGTTTTGCTCCCGATGGATGGGACCGATTATATAAAGCCTTCAGAGAACGAGGCATTGAAGAATCGATTCTATTAGAACTAAATTTGATCCGTAAAAATGACAAGGGACAAGCCTATGATTTCTTTCGAAATCGCGTTATGTTTCCTATTATGGATGGTAAAGGGCGTGTCGTAGGTTTTGGAGGCCGTGTTATGGACGATAGCACGCCGAAGTATTTGAACTCTCCAGAATGCCAAATCTTTGAAAAGGGAAAAATTCTATTTGCCTTTGATAAGGCTTATAAATCGATACGTGAAGAAAAACAAGCTATCTTAGTGGAAGGCTATATGGATGTGATTTCCGCACATAATAAGGGCGTAACCAATGTAGTGGCTTCACTGGGAACGGCCTATACAAAGGATCATGGTCACATCTTGATGCGTCAAGCAGATGAAATTATATTAGCCTACGATATGGATGGCGCTGGTCGTCAAGCTGCTGCACGGGCTATTGAATTGCTACAGAATACAGATTTTAAGGTTCGTGTATTGGCAATGCCTGATGGAAAAGATCCCGATGATTACGTGCGAAATCACGGTGGAAAGGCATTTAAGGAACTTGTAGAAAAGGCTGTTAAACCGCTGGATTATTTGTTAAGTGAATCTCTTATTAAGCACGATACGAATGATGCAGAAGGTAAACAAGCGGTTATGCAGGATATATTCCCTTTTATTGCGAACATTCATAGCCAAACGGTGCGCGATGATGCGTTAAAGGCATTAGCATTACCATTATGGTTAGATAACAGTACGATATTCCGATATTTTAGAAATTATACCCAAAAGGGGAATATTGAATTAGTAGATGAAACGACGACAAAACCTAAACAGATTATTAGTGGTGATGAAGAATTATTAATGGCTCATGTCATTGAAGATCCAAAGGCTTTGCAAGAGGTAGTACAATATTTACCTCTTGAGGACTTTCAAAATATTCAATATCGGGGTATAATAGAAAAGATATACACCTTATTTACTCAAACAGGTCAATACCAGCCGGAATCTGTGGAGGATGTGTTGACACCTCAAGAGTATGAAATTTTTTCACGGCTTATGATAATCGAGGCAAATGAGGCTGTACCTGTACTTATCCGTAAAATACGGCTACATTCCCTGCGGGAACAATATAAAATGCACTCAATTTTGGCCGATCAATTAAAACGTGCAGGAGATTCGGCATTTATTAGCGAATTACATAAATGTCAGGAAATACAAAATCTAATTAGAGAATGGTCTAAATAGTAATTGATAAAGGAGAGCGCTGTGGCTAAGAAAGAACAAAAAAGTCAAATAGAGGAGATTGTGGCTCAACTTCTTGAAAAAGGCCGTAAAAGCGGTGTGTTGACACAATCAGAGATTTCAGATGCTCTTCACGAGCAAACTGATTTAACAGCAGAACAATTGGATGATATTTATGTTACTTTCAATAAACTAAATATCGAGGTTGTTCCAGATGTAGATGTCGAAGATAAAGACGATGCACTCGAACCAGATGATGATGTTGATGATGATCATGAGGCTGCTGCGTCTGAAAAAAATATCTCCATTGACCTAAGCGTAGATGCTAGTGTTAATATCGACGACCCAGTACGTATGTATTTGAAAGAAATCGGTCGTGTTCCATTGCTTTCAGCCGATGAAGAAATCGTGTTGGCGAAACAAATTGAAGCAGGCGCAGAGGAAGATGCTACAATTAAGGAAATTCATCTTAGTAAGAAAGCTAAGAAGAAATTGGTAGATGCTAACTTGCGCCTTGTTGTAAGTATTGCTAAGCGTTACGTCGGTAGAGGCATGTTGTTCTTGGATTTGATTCAAGAAGGTAATTTGGGCCTTATCAAAGCGGTAGATAAATTCGACTATACAAAAGGTTATAAATTCTCCACCTATGCAACATGGTGGATTCGTCAAGCCATTACGCGGGCTATTGCAGACCAAGCGAGAACAATACGTATTCCAGTTCACATGGTTGAAACTATCAATAAATTGATTCGTATTTCCCGACAATTATTGCAAGACAAAGGCAGAGAGCCAACGCCAGAAGAAATTGCAGAAGGCATGGGTATCACTGCTGAACGTGTTCGTGAAATTCAAAAAATTGCACAAGAGCCAGTATCCTTGGAAACACCAATTGGTGAGGAAGAAGATTCCCATTTGGGCGATTTCATCGAAGACCAAGATGCGGTGGCACCAGATGATGCGGCTAGCTACATCTTGTTGCAAGAACAAATCGAAGACGTTTTCACATGCTTGACAGACCGTGAACAACAAGTATTGATTTTACGTTTTGGCTTGAAAGATGGCAAACCACGTACACTTGAAGAAGTAGGTCAACACTTTAACGTAACTCGTGAACGTATTCGTCAAATCGAAGGTAAGGCGTTAACAAAATTACGTAATCGTGGTAAACGCGATAAAATTAAAGATTTCTTATAAGAATGTCTTAACCATTAGGGTTGCAGTACATATACATGTATTGCAGCCCTTTTGTGCTATAATAAAAGTAATATAATACACTAAGTTTTTAGATATATAGGGGATAACATGTATACCGTTAGCAAACGTTTAGAGGTGAGTGCATCTCATCAATTAAAATTAGATTATCCGAGTAAATGTCAGAATTTACATGGACACAATTGGATTATAACCGTTCATGCGCGTAGCGAAGAATTAGATCATAATGGCATGGTGATTGACTTTACGATTATTAAAGAAAAGATTCATGGCCGTCTTGATCATAAACATATTAATGACGTATTAGGGGATATTAATCCTACTGCAGAAAATATGGCGAAATGGATTGCCGATGAATTAGGTCCAAAATGTTTTAAGGTAGAGGTGCAAGAGTCTGAAGGAAATGTTGCTATCTATGAACGTGATTGAACTATTTTCATCCATTGATGGAGAAGGAAAACGGCAGGGGTTTTTGACAACCTTTTTACGCCTTCATGATTGTAATATTCGCTGTTCCTATTGCGATACATTGTATAGTTATGGCCCTGAAAGTACTTTTGAAAGCATGAGCGTTCAGGCTGTTGCGGATGAGATTGAACAGCTAGGCAATCACCGCATCACCATTACCGGTGGAGAACCGCTTTTGCAGGAATTAGCCGTTATTGAACTTATTGATGAGTTAACAAGACGTAATCATCGATATGATTTCAATATAGAAACGAATGGTACAATCATACCCAGCTTTCACAGAGATAATGTATGGTTTACCTATGATTACAAAACGCCATCATCATTGGCAGAAGATGCTATGAACCTAGATATATTCAAGGTGGCAACATCTGAGGATATCATTAAATTTGTAGTCGGTTCCATTCGTGATTTAGACCGCATGGATGAAATTTTAAAAACATATCCTACAAAGGCACAATTTTTTGTATCTCCTGTATGGGGCAATATCGAAGGAGCTACGATTGTTGATTATATGAAAGCCCACGATTGGCAAAACGTTAGATTCCAACTGCAAATTCATAAATTTATTTGGGACCCTGATGCGAAAGGAGTATAACATGGACACAAAACGAATCGAATCTCTAGTGTATCAATTACTGGAAGCATTGGGAGAAAATCCAGACCGTGAAGGCCTCGTAGAAACACCAAAACGGGTGGCCCAAATGATGGGAGAAATGTTTGAAGGCATCCAATATACGAATGCGGATATTGCGGATATGTTTGGTAAAACCTTTGACGTCGATACAAACCAAATGGTAATTGTAAAGGATATTACATGCTTTTCCCACTGCGAACATCACATGGCCTTGATGTACGATATGAATATTAGCATCGGCTATATTCCGCGTGGCCGTGTCATCGGCTTGTCCAAGATGCCACGCATTGCAGAAATGTGCTGCAAACGATTACAACTACAAGAAAAAATCGGTGAAGACATCGCTGAAGTCATCTCCATTGCTACCAGCACTGACGACGTCATCGTTCACATCACCAGTTCTCATAGCTGTGTCAGCGCCCGTGGCGTAAAATCCGCCAATAGCAAAACCACAACACTTGCCACAAAAGGCGCCTTCGAACAAGAAGACATGATCAACCGATTCCTAACACTAAAAAACGCATAGGGTAATTATCCGGTCTAAGCCCGGAGCCCCGTAGATACTGAAAATTTCTTGCTCATCTAGATGTCGAAGTGTAACGGAAAGGTACCGTCCACAAACGACTTTATTTGTCCGAGCCCGGAGCCCTGTAAATAATGAAAATTCTTAGGTACTCAGTTGTCGAATTGTAACGAAAAGATGCCTTGTCCAAACGACTTTGCCTGTCTAAGCCCGGGGCCCCGTAGATGCTGAAATTTTCTTGCTCACATAGATGTCGAAGTGTAACGGAAAGGTACCGTCCACAAACGACTTTGGCCCTGTCCCGAAGGGACAGACCCGGCCGGTGGAGGCTTGAGGGCGGTACCTTTTCGTGGCAATACGTATCTTGACGTGAGCAAGAATTTTCAGTATAATTTTATACGCAAGCTTGGGCCTATAGCTCAGGGGTAGAGCAACCGGCTCATAACCGGTCGGTCCCTGGTTCGATCCCAGGTGGGCCCACCAAACTTGTATAAATTGAATCAATGAAACCTGCTCCGATGGGGGCAGGTTTTTTGTTATAATATAGATATGTAGAGTAGATAGTATGAAGGTCGATGGACCTGTTAGTATACGAGGTAGTTATGAAAGCAAGACCTATGATGGATCGTTTAGAGGCGGTCTTTGATATCGTTCCTCATGCAGAATCTATTGCAGATATTGGAACGGACCATGGCTATTTAGCGGTTGAGCTCATTGTGAGGGGCAAAGCAAAACGTGTTATTGCAGGTGATGTTCATAAAGGACCATTAGAATCAGCTAAGTCTTACATTAAATCTCGCGGTCTAAGTGATGTTATCGACTGTCGTCTAGGCGATGGATTACAGGTCACTAAAAAGGGCGAATTAAATGGTGCTATTTGCTGTGGTATGGGTGGATTTTTAATGCGAGATATCGTCGAAGAAGGTCCAGAACCACTAGAGTTCTATGTGTTACAACCGCAGAATGGCCAAGCTGAATTGCGCCAATATATGGTGAAAAAAGGATACCGCATTGTAAACGAAATTATCATGAAGGATATGGGCAAAATGTACACTGCATTTTTGGCTTTAAGACGTGATTTAATTGATGCAAAATATAATTGTGCTGCATTGCAGATGACATGTTCAGATGTAGATCCTTATCATAAATTACCGATGACATCGATACTTTGGTCTGTTGGTGCCTTATTAGCTAAAGAAAAACCCGCATTGTGGAATGAATATATAGATTTTTTGATTTACCAACGACAATGTGCGCTAGATGGCATGACAGTGGAACTTTCACATACGGAGAAATATAAACAATTACAACATGAAATAGATGAATTGGCGAGTTTACGCTGATTATCGGTTAGGAGTGATACGATGGTGTTAGCAAAACAAATTATAGAATCGATGGAACAATGGGCTCCACCTCATTATGCTGAGTCATGGGATAATGTGGGACTTATGGTGGGGTCGAAACAACGCGATGTATCTAAAATCATTACGACCCTCGATATTACGCCTGAGGTTGTAGAGTATGCGTTAGCTGAACAGGCTCAAATGATCATTAGCCATCATCCATTTATTTTTAAAGGCTTAAAATCCTTACAGTTAGATAGTCCTCAAGGTAAATTAATCGAGAAACTTATAAAAAATGATATTGTTATATATAGTGCGCACACAAATTTGGATATTACCATTGGTGGGCTTAATGATATGTTGGCCAATCGATTGGGACTAATGAATGTGAGAGGCTTCGTTCCTACCGGTTCTGATGCGGTATATAAAATTACGACCTTTGTGCCTATGGATGCAGCTGATGCAGTCCGTGAAGCGATGGCTCATGCTGGTGCTGGGCGCATTGGCAATTACGAATCTTGTAGCTTTAGCTTTGCTGGGGAAGGTCGATTTAGAGGTAACGATGAATCTCATCCCGTCATTGGCGAAGCTGGATCGTTAACGGTGGTGCCAGAAGTGGCTATCAATGTTATCGTCGATAGTCATCATAAACAAGCTGTTTTAGATGCTATGAAAGAGGCTCACCCTTATGAAGAGGTGGCTTACGAAGTGTTTATGTTACATGAACCTAATGTAGGTCGTACGTTGGGGCGCATCGGCGAATTGCCTGAGACTATGGATTTTGAAAGCTTCCGCGAGCACCTCCAAGAATCTTTGCCATATGCAAATTTACGATTTGGAGGCATTAAAAAAGATTCTATTAAAACAGTTGCCCTTTGCTCTGGTGGCGGTGCAGAGTTTATCAAACATGCGACTAAGGCTGATGCATATGTAACAGGGGATGTAAAATACCATGATGCACAGCTAGCTAAAGAACTAGGTCTACTCGTCGTAGATGCCGGCCATTTTGGTACAGAAGAAATTGTGGCTGATGGTATTCGCGATTATTTACAAGACAAATCTGACAAAGACGGATGGGAAATTACGGTACAATCCTTTGAGAACCAAGCAGATTTCTTCTTTGAATAACAATCTATTTTAATAGTAAATTTCGATATTCTTGCATAGTATATACAGCTATGATAAACTGAATTGAAGCAAGTATGAAAGACGGTTGCGAGTCCGTAGGACTCGAGGAAAGTCCGAGCTCCATAGGGCAGGATGCCAGATAACGTCTGGCGAGGGTGACCTTAGGGAAAGTGCCATAGAAAAGGAAACCGCCACGCAAGTGGTAAGGGTGGAAAGGTGAGGTAAGAGCTCACCAGCAGTCTGGTAACAGGCTGGCTCGGTAAACCCCATCCGGAGCAAGACCGAATAGGGAAGGGGTAACGGTGGTCCCGCCTACCTTCCGGGTTGTGTCGCTCGAGCGTGCAGGCGACTGTACGCCTAGAAAGATAATCGTCACCGTGCAAACGGAACAGAACTCGGCTTAATGATTGCTTGCTTCTTATACAGTTTAAAATATGTAACACATAAAGGAGGCCTTTCGATGGCTATTACTGCTATTACAAGCGTAGAACAATTTGATGAATTAGTATTAGGTTCTAAAGAGCTCGTTATTGTAGATTTTTGGGCTGGCTGGTGCGAACCTTGTACAGTTATGCGTCCAGAAGTAGAAGCGGTAGCAGAAAAATTGGACGGCCGTGTTAAATTCTTCAGCGTAGATGCAGAAGATAAGGCATTGCGTCCTATTCTTTTAAAAGAAGATGTAGAAGGAATTCCTTCCATGGTATTCTTTAAAGATGGCAAACTATTAGATCGTCTTGCAGGCTATAAAAAGGCTGCAGTATTAGAATCTTTGATTAATGAAGTGATTAAACAATTCTAATTGATGAGAACACCTATCTGGATAATATTAGATATTATCTGGCTAGGTGATTTTTTTATCAATTTTTTTGATATATATACATATTGTCATAGTTTTATGTAATTTAAAATGATATAATGAGTTAATCGAGATAATATATCTCTCAATAGTTATAGTTGATTAGGTAATATATACATATTGCTGCAAAGTTGTTGTAAGGAGGCTGTATTCCATGAAAAATCGTGTGAACAGTTTATGGACTCTCTTTCAAGAGAGACGTCTCAGTCGACGTACATTTATGAAATCTTGTGTGGCGTTGACTGCTATTCTAGGTTTGCCACCTACTATGCTTGATACAGTTGTAAAAGCTGCAGAAACAACAGAATTACCTACTGTAATCTGGCTTCATGGTCACGAATGTACTGGTTGTAGCGAATCCTTTATTCGCTCATCTTCACCATTTACATCCGATGTGATCTTGAATATGATTTCTTTGGAGTATGATGATACATTGGCTGCAGCATCTGGAGAACCTTTAGAGGAACACCTTAAAAAAATCATTGCTGAGAAAAATGGTAAATATATCCTCGCTGTTGAAGGTGGGGTTCCATTGGATGAAAATGGTATCTACTGTACAGTAGGGGGTCGTACATTCAAAGAGTCTTTATTAGAAGCTGCCAAAGGTGCTGCTGCTATTATTGAATATGGTTCTTGTGCAGCTTGGGGCGGCATTCAAGCGGCAAAACCAAATCCAACAAATACAGTGTCTGTATCCTCTGTTGTATCCGGAAAGCCTATTATTAAAGTTCCTGGCTGTCCTCCGATTCCAGAGGTTATGACTGGTGTAGTTATGCACTACGCATTATTCGGTCAAATTCCTCCTTTGGATTCTCAAGGTCGTCCTAAACAATTTTATGGCAATCGCATTCACGATACTTGCTACCGTCGTGCATTCTTTGACTCTGGTCTCTTTGTTGAAGAATTTGACGATGATGCATCCAAGGCTGGTTGGTGCTTGTACAAGGTAGGTTGTCGTGGACCTCAAACATATAATTCTTGTGGTAACTTGCGTTGGTGGAATGGTTTATCCTATCCAATTCAATCCGGTCACGGTTGTATTGGCTGCTCTGAAAAGGGCTTCTGGGATAACGATGTATTCTATAAACGTTTACCAGATATTCCATTGGCGAACACCATTACTACAGCTGATACAATCGGTACAGTAGCCGCTGTTGGCGCTACTGCAGCTGTTATCGTACATGGTGCTGCAACTCTTACGCGTAATAAAATTCTTGATATGAAAGAAGAAAAACGTTTAAAAGAACAAGGTTTATGGGATGAAAAGAAACATAATAATGGAGGAGGTCACTAATGAAACGCGTAGTAGTAGATCCGATTTCCCGTATTGAAGGTCATTTACGGGTAGAAATAAAAGTTGATGAAGCAAGTGGTAAGGTAGAGGACGCATTGTCCTCTGGTACTGCTTGGCGTGGCATCGAACTTGTTGCAAAGGACCGCGATCCTCGTGACCTTTGGGCTTTCGTACAACGTATCTGTGGCGTATGTACAACAACACATGCATTGGCAGCGTTACGTGCTGTAGAAGATGCACTTGGCATTTCCATTCCTAAAAATGCAAACTATATTCGTAACATCATGCATAGCTCTTTAGATGTACATGACCATCTCGTGCATTTCTATCATTTACATGCTCTTGACTGGGTTAGCCCTGTAGCAGCACTTAGTGCAGATCCAGCTAAAACAGCTCAATTACAAAATGATGCATTAGCTACTTATAATGTAAGCGGTCTAGCACCAGCTGAAACAGCATCTAAGGATTCTGCATATCCTAAAGAATTCCCTAAAGCTACAACTGCTTACTTTACAGCGGTACAACAAAAGGTAAAGAAAATTGTAGAATCTGGTCAATTAGGTATTTTCTCTGCTCAATGGTGGGATCATCCTGATTACCAATTATTGCCACCAGAAGTTCATTTGATGGCCGTATCTCATTACTTGAATATTTTAGACCGTCAACGTGACGTAGTTATTCCTCACGTTGTATTCGGCGGTAAAAACCCTCATCCACACTATATTGTAGGTGGTATGCCATGTTCTATTTCTATGAATGACATGAATGCACCTATCAATACACAACGTCTTGCTGCTGTAGAACAATCTATTGCATTGGCTAAGGATTTAGTAAGTAATTTCTACTTGCCTGATTTATTAGCTATCGGCAAAATCTACGTTGAAAAAGGTATGATTGATGGCGGCGGTCTTGCAAAAAAACGCGTTATGTCTTATGGTGATTATCCTGATGATACATACACAGGTATTTCTAATGGCGATTACCATAAAAAATGTATCGTTCGCTCTAATGGCGTTGTAGAAAACTTTGCATTAGGTGTAGATAAAGCTACATTTATCCCATTAGAAGGTAAGGATTTCATGGATCCTCAATACCTCAGTGAAGAGGTTGATCACTCCTGGTTCGCATATCCAGATGGCACTAGCACACTTCATCCACTCGATGGTGTGACAGACCCTAAATTTACAGGTCCTAAATCTGGTACAAAAGAAAAATGGGAATACCTTGATGAAGATAAAAAATATTCTTGGATCAAGTCCCCAACTTTCAAGGGCAAAACAGCAGAAGTGGGTCCACTAGCTAAATATATCGTTGTATATACAAAGGTAAAACAAGGTATTATCACTGATCCAACTTGGGCTGAATCCATGATGGTTCGTCAAATCGATACTGTATCTCAAGTATTGGGTGTGCCTGCTCATGTATGGATGACAACAATGGTTGGTCGTACCGCATGTCGTGGCCTTGATGCACAAGTGGCTTCTAATATTAGCCAATACTTCTTTGATAAACTCGTAGCTAACATCAAAAATGGTGATACTACTGTTGCGGATACATCTAAATTTGAGCCAAATAAATGGCCTAAGGATGCTAAGGGTGTTGGCCTTGTAGAGGCACCTCGCGGCGGTTTGGGTCACTGGATCCATATCAAAGATGGTCGTTCTGCAAACTATCAATGTATCGTACCATCTACATGGAATGCATGTCCTAAAACAGCAGCTAACGAACATGGTGCCTACGAAGACTCTATGATTGATACACATGTTAAAATTGCGGATAAACCTCTTGAAATCTTGAAAGTTATCCACTCCTTTGACCCATGTCTCGCATGTGCAACCCATTTATACAATAAAAAAGGCGAAAAAATCGTTTCCGTCAATACAGATGCATTGTGTAAATAAAGGGTGGTGGGCTTATGTTAATACATACTGACAAAAAAGCGTATGTCGTATTTAGTTTATGGCTGCGCATATTCCACTGGACAATGGTGCTTTCCGTAACAGCTTTATTCTGGACAGGCCTTTATATTGGCGATCCAGGGTTTGCAGCTATTACAGGCCATCCGGAACCAACATTTGCCATTGATGGCTGGTTCTCTATGGAAACGATGCGCCGTATCCACTTCATTGCGGGTGTTATTTTGACATTCTCCTTTATATTCCGATTTGCTGGTGCACTTTGGAATCGCGGGGATAGATTATTGCCTAAATTCCGTCAAAAACGGTATTGGTATGGCCTTCGTGAAACAACATTGCACTATTTGATGATTCCACAAAAGCATGAACATCACTGGTTGCGTAACTCCTTGGCGAGAACGGCGTATATGATGGTGTACATCATGTTCTTCTTTGAAATCATTACAGGTTTTTCAATGTATGCTATGATTGATCCTAATGGTATTATAGGAACACTCTTTGCACCGATTATTACGCTATTTGGTGGTGAATATAAAGTTCATATTATCCATCACTATATTGCATGGGGATTCTTATTCTTTACCATTATTCACGTGTACATGGCATTCCGAGAAGATGTTATGGAAGAATCTGGCGAAGTATCCGCTATGGTTTCAGGCATGAAATATTATGCTCATGATCCTATCGATATTGAAGATCTTAATGGTAAACGCCGTCGTGGTGAACGTATCGATAAACCATCTGGTACTACATATCGTCCAAGCAACCCTGACGATCCACGAGAAAAGGAATTACAAGATGACTAATATAACCACTGAAGAACAATTTGGTGGCATAGAATACGCGGGCTCTGAGAGCCCGCGTATTGATTTACATGCCATTTATGATGATTATGAGAACTCTATTGTCGTCCTAGGGGTAGGTAATATTTTGCTTACCGATGAGGGCCTTGGAGTTCATGTTGTAGAAGATTTGAAAGCTAATTATACTTTCACCCCACAGATAAGCTTGATTGATGGCGGAACGATGGGCATGGAATTATTGACCTATATGCGAGGCATGAAGAAAATTCTCTTGATTGATGCTGTTAATGGTGGTGAAGCACCTGGCACAATCTATGAGTTTCCACATCGCGAATTAGAACAGTATTTTACGGACCATATTTCTGTTCATGAAGTAGGCATGCAAGATATATTGCGTATTCGTGCTATCCAAGAAAATCCATTGGAAGATGCTATTGTTATAGGTGTTGAACCGGAGTCCTTAGACGTAGGATTTGAACCTAGCGCGCCTGTACAAAAGGCATTACCTGAGGTAAAGGACCGCGTTCTACGTGTTCTTCGCGATTGGGGCGTACAAATCGAACCTAAATAAATTAATACGTTTATGTATAGATAAGAATAGATTGATAGGATGAGAAAGGAGGGTTACTATGATTGAAAATTACAATAATGTACGTGCCGTACTAAATGAGTTGCGTCAAGCACTAAAGCAATTACGTGAAACTGGTGCAACCTATTCCATATATATTGAGAAGACCGGCCTTGCTGAAGAAGAGCAAGTAGAGGTACTAGAAACTTTGGGACGTGGACATATTACGATTACCTTCAATGAAACAGATCAACCTGTTGAATGGTATGAATCTCAATTTTCTGGCATTTGGGTTGGTACCTATAAAAATGGTCGTGATGACTCAATCCTACATACGGTAGAGGTAGCTCGTTATCCTGAAGTAGTAGGTGCTTTTGATGAAGATATCGTGACAGCAGAAGAAGATCTTACGACATGGATTGATGCTGCGGGACTATAAAACAAATAGTTTAATACCTATATATGATATGCGTAAAAGTGTATAAATATAATATTTTAATAAATGAGATACTTATTAATAAGTGTTTAATATAAAACTTAAATATGAAGAGAATGAACCTCAAAATCCTGAAAAGTAGCATAGTTATGGGAATTATAAGGTTCATTTTCTTTATTGTTAACCTTTTGAATTTGCAAATATTGACTATTTAACGCTAAAATATATAGGTAATCAACGGAGGATATATGTTAGTTTCAATTGTTGTACCTGTATATAATGAAGAAGAAAATATAGCTATTTTTTACAATGCCGTAACAAAAGTTATGACAGGTCTACTATATGAATATGAACTTATCTATGTTGATGATGGATCTACGGACTCGTCTGTTGTGGTTTTGCGCGAAATTGCAAAACTCGATACGCGAGTAAAGGTCGTGTTATTGGCACGGAACTTTGGTCATCAGACTGCATTGACATGTGGCCTTGATTATGCCAAAGGTGATGCGGTAATTACCATGGATGGTGATATGCAACATCCGCCAGCTTTGATTCCAGAACTGATACGTTTGTGGGAGGCTGGTTACGATGTGGTACGTACCATACGCGACTCTACGGAGGATGCCAGCTGGGCAAAATCCTTCACTTCTAAATATTATTATAAACTGATGAATAAAATGGCAGATGTTCCCATCGTAGAAGGGGGATCTGATTTCCGTTTAATGAATCGTAAGTCGCTAGAAACTTTGAAACATTTCCGTGAACACGGACGTTTCTTGCGTGGCATTGTGGGCGCACTTGGCTATCGCCAAGCGGAACTTCACTTTGTTGCGCCGCCTCGTTTTGCAGGGGTTTCGAAATTCAGTGTGCGCAAAATGATTCGCTTTGCCCTTGATGGGGTAACAGCGTTTTCACGCGTACCATTGCGTGCGGCTTTGTATGTAGGTGTCCTATGTGGGGGCTTGAGTTTTCTCTTGATTCTACATTTGCTCTACGTGTACTTAACGGGTCAAGCATTAAACGGGTGGACCACCTTGGGCGTGTCCATATTATTTATCGGTGGTATCCAATTAGTTGGACTTGGTATCATCGGCGAATACGTAGGACGCGTATTCGAAGAGGTAAAACAACGTCCATTATATTGGGTGAAAGCTGCTATAAATTTTGATGGTGAAAATCCAGAAATAGCTTATGAACCATCAAAAGCTGATATATTTATAGCCAATCAAGTACCTGGCCCTGAAGAAGATAAAGACTAGCTGTATTTGTTGGATGCAAATAGAGAGACGGTTAGTATATTTTGAATAAGTAAACTCACTTTGAAGTTTTAGGAAGGAAGAATATGAAGTCAAAATATAGTAAGAGTAAAATTGCGGCATTAACATTAACATTTGTATGTGCTACCACTGCGATGGCAAGTGCTACAACATTACAATATGGTGATAAAGGTAGAAACGTAATTGCTGTACAACAACAATTAATTAAACACGGTTATAATGCAACCGATAAAAATGGTGTGTATGGTAAGGAAACAAAATGGGCTGTACGCCTATTCCAACAAGATCGTGGTTTACCTGTAGATGGTATTATTGGACCAGCAACGTACAATGCGTTGATGGGTGCTCCTCGTACAACTAAGGCAGTATTATCCAATAATGCAGCTACAAAAGCAGTGGCAACAAAATCTGCTTTCACAAATCAAAATGCACAATCTAGACGTCTTGCAGGCCAAAACGTTAAGTTGAATAATTTGAAAAAGGTACAAACGCCAAACAATATTCATGCTATTTTGGCAGAAGCCGATAAATACCGCGGTGTTCCGTATGTATTTGGCGGTACTACACCTAGTGGTTTTGATTGCTCTGGTTATGTTAAATATGTATTTGCAAAACAAGGTATTGCGCTGCCTCGTTTAGCGGATGAACAATACAATGTAGGTGTTGAAGTTTCTCGTGCGAACTTAAAGGCAGGGGATTTGGTGTTCTTTGAAACCTATGAACCAGGTCCATCTCATTCCGGCATTTATATTGGCAATGGTAAATTTATCAGTGCTACATCTAGCCGTGGCGTAGCCGTAGCGGATCTTGATACTGGCTATTGGGGCGAACGCTACATTGGTGCTAAACGCGTTATATAATATATGGTTTCTCCTTGAAGAAACATCGATATATATGAGCCATAAAAAGGGGCTATACGAATTAATTAAGTTTTGTTGATTTGTATAACCTCTTTTTTGCATCTTATTTTATGACAACTAGACGGAATAGAGAGTGCTAATGAAGGTTAATTATATCCAGATATATAGAGGTTATAATAGATTTTCTATGGTTTTTACGTTATAATTAAGAGTAAATTATTTTAGGAGGAATATACACATGAAAGGTAATGAACTGCGTCAAGCATACTTGCAGTTTTTTGAAAGCAAAGGACATTTAAAATTAGATAGTTTTTCTCTTATCCCAGAAAACGATCCGTCTCTATTATTGATCGGGGCAGGTATGGCGCCATTAAAGCCTTTCTTTACAGGTAAATTGGTACCTCCTTGTCATCGTATTACAACAAGCCAAAAATGTATGCGTACAGGGGACCTTGAAAATGTAGGCCGCACAGCACGTCACCATACATTCTTTGAAATGCTTGGTAACTTCTCCTTCGGTGATTACTTCAAAAAAGATGCTATTCACTGGGCATGGGAATTCCTAACAGAAGTTATTAAACTCGACAAAAACAGATTATATGTCACTGTATATCCAGATGACCAAGAAGCATATGATACATGGCACAACGATTGTGGCGTAGAAGAAAGCCACATTACACGCCTTGAAGATAACTTCTGGGAAATCGGTGAAGGTCCATGTGGTCCAGATAGCGAAATCTTCTTCGACCAAGGCCCTGAACATGGTTGTGATGATCCTAACTGTGCACCTGGTTGTGACTGTGACCGTTACCTTGAAATTTGGAACCTCGTGTTTACTCAATTCAATAAAATGCCAGATGGTTCCTATGAACCATTGCAACATAAAAACATCGATACTGGCGCCGGCCTTGAACGATTGGCTTCCGTATTGCAACATTGCAAAACGAACTTTGAAACAGATTTGATTTTCCCAATCATCGAAGCGACTGCAAAACGCGCTGGCGTTAAGTATAACGAAGACCCAAATACAGATGTATCCTTGAAGGTTATCGCTGACCATGCTCGTGCTGTAACTGCGTTGATTTCCGATGGTGTATTACCATCCAATGAAGGCCGCGGTTACGTATTGCGCCGTATCTTGCGCCGCGCTGTTCGTCATGGCCGTTTGCTTGGTATCGACGGTTTATTCTTAACACCACTTATCGATGTAGTTGTAGATATTCTTGGCCCTGGTATCAAATCCATTGCTGAAAAACAAGACTTCGTTAAACGTGTCGTTCAAAACGAAGAAGAACGTTTCAACCAAACCTTGGAACAAGGCCTTGAATTATTGAATTCCTTAATCGATACATTAGCTGCTGAAAAAGCAACTGTCGTTCCTGGTACAGAAGTATTCAAACTATATGACACATATGGATTCCCTTGGGAATTAACAGAAGAAATCGCATCCGAACGTGGTTTCACAATCGACCATGAAGGCTTTGACGCTGCCATGAAAGAACAACGTGAACGCGCTCGTGAAGCTCGCGTAAAAGAAGATGCAAAGGTAGCTACACCAGACATTACGTTCTTAAAAGATGAAGAACTTGTAGAAAATGAAGCGGAAACTGCATCCTCTGTATTGATGCTTGGTAAAGGCTCTGAACGCTTACAAACCGCTGTTGATGGCGATGAAATCACTGTTATCGTACGCACTACACCATTCCATGCAGAAGGAGGCGGTCAATTAGGCGATACAGGCTTCATCGTTGGACCTATGGGTAAGGTAGAGGTTCATAATACAAAACGCTTACCAGAAGGTACTGTATACCACATTGGTACTGTTGTAGAAGGTTCCATCTCCGAAGGCGATGATGTAACACTTGAAGTAGATACAGCTCGTCGTGCAGCGATGGCTCGTAACCATACAGCAACTCACTTATTGCATGCTGCATTAAAACGCGTGCTTGGCGAACATGTTAACCAAGCAGGTTCTTTGGTAACACCAGATTACTTACGTTTCGACTTCACTCATTTCTCCCCTGTAACACAAGAGGAACTTGATCAAATCGAAGCTCTTGTAAATGAAGAAATTCTTAAGGCCACAGATCTTGCTATTGCTGAAATGTCTATGGACGAAGCAAAAGCAAAAGGTGCTATGGCACTCTTTGGCGATAAATATGGCGACGTAGTTCGCGTAGTAGAGGTTCCAGGATTCTCCGTTGAATTATGTGGTGGTTCTCATGTAGGTAATACAGCTTTCATCAGTTCCTTCCGTTTAACATCTGAATCCGGTATCGGTTCTGGTGTACGCCGTATCGAAGCGATTACAGGTCGTGCCGCTCTTGATGCAGCTAAACACGATCGCTTGACTATTGAACGCATTGCTGGTGAATTAAAAACTAAAGCGCCTCAAGTAGAAGAACGTTTGCACCAAGTATTGGCAGAGGCTAAAGAAACAGCTAAAGAATTAGACCAAATTCGTAAAGAAGTTTCTGCTGCAGGTGCTGCTGATATCGTAGCTGGTAAGGTTATGATTGGCGATGTAGCATTTGTTGCTGCGTCTGTGAAAGCATCCTCTATTGATGAATTGCGTGATTTCGCTGATATGGGCCTTGATAAATTAGATGGTTCTGGCGTAGTACTTGTAGGTGCTGTTATGGGCGATGACAAGGTAAACTTTGTATGTAAAGTTTCCAAAGATGTTGTCGGTAAAGGCGTAAAAGCTGGTAATATCGTTAAAGCAGCAGCTCAAGTAGCTGGTGGTAATGGCGGTGGTCGTCCAGATATGGCGCAAGCAGGCGGTAAAGAACCAGCTAAATTGATGGATGCATTAAAAGCAGCTGGCGAAGCTGTTAAGGAAGCTCTTAAGGCATAATACATTCTAGATGTATATCTTGCATATGCTATAATAGAAACATACAATACATATATGTGGGCCACTTAAGTGGCCCATTCATACAAAGGAGGGATACCCATGAAGGTTTCAGATGAAACTATGTTATTCCGTAAAGTAGACGATGAACCGATGACTGCCGAAGAGGTGCTGACTCGCGTTTATAAATCTATTCAAGAAAAAGGATATAATCCTATCAATCAAATCTTAGGTTATCTTATCTCTGGGGATCCAGCGTACATTACAAGCTATAATAATGCACGTAGTGATATTCGCCGTTTAGAACGCGATGATTTAATCGAAGAATTATTAAAAGAATACGCAAAGGCTAAACAACTATAATGAGAATTATGGCATTAGATGTGGGCAGCCGCACCATTGGCATCGCATGTAGTGATGCGCTATTATTGACTGCTCAAGGTATAGAAACGATTCGTCGTACATCCTTAGAAAAAGACTTTAACCGATTGCGTGAATTGATTTCAGAATATGAAGTGCATGAACTCGTAGTGGGCATGCCGAAGCATTTGAACGGCACTAAAGGTGATCGCGCTGAAAAGACGGAAGAATTCGTCGAAAAGATGAAGGTTGTCATCGACTTGCCTGTTACATTTTGGGATGAACGTTTATCTACCGTTATGGCCGAACGTCAACTCATCGCAGCTGATGTGAGTCGTAAAAAACGAAAGGTCGTCATCGATAAAATGGCTGCTGTCGTTATTTTACAAGGCTATTTAGACAGACTACAATTTAGTAAATCTTAATTCGCATAGATATCTAATGTGAATATCATACAGGTTCTTATATACATATAAAGGAGGGAATACCCATGGTTGATCAAAATTACGAAGGTGAAATTTTCTATCTCGAATTTGAAGACGAAGATGGTAACAAACAATATTTCACAGAAGACGTGATCTTAAACTACGAAGGTCAAGAATACGCTGTTCTTGTTCATGTACAAGATGAAGATCATGAAGGTCAAGATGATACATACATGATTTTGGCACGTATCGAAACAAACGATGAAGGCGTAGAAGAATACGTTCCGTTGGATGAAGATGATGAAAACTTTGATGCATTGGTTACTATGTACGAATCAATGGGCGAAGAGGAATAATTCTTAATCTCCAAAGACTCTAGTATAACGGTTGTTATGCTAGAGTCTTTTTTGTCATTATAGACCTGTGTGTAGTAATTGACTCATGGCTATTTGGTATATGGATAATATAAAAGAATAGATACATCGAAAGCCTTTAATATGGTATAATAAGATGATATACAATGGTTTGTAATAGAAAGGAACTCATCCATGAGAAAAGCCTTAAAATATGTTTCCGTAGGTGTTCTTAGCCTTGCTATTTTGGGTGGTGGTGCTTTAGGTGCATCCTATTTTGTACCGAATACCTTTAACGATGACGGAGGATCTCAAGTCCTCGTAATAGGCAAGGATGCAACAGGAACAGAAATTGCCGATATGCTCTATGAACATGGGCTAATTCGGTCTACACAGGTATTTAAATTATGGTTAGCTCTTAGTGGAACCGGTTCAAAATTACAATCTGGTCACTACCAGATTCCTAACAAGGTATCGGTCCATGAATTAATTAACTTATTACAAGAGGGCCATGTTGAGTCCATTAAATTAACGATTCCTGAAGGTTATACAGTAGGGGATATCGCCATTGCTCTTGAAAAAGCTCAAATTATGAAAGCTTCTGATTTCTTGGCAGAGGCAAAGACATTTGTCCCATATCCATATATGAAGGGCACAAAGCCGACTACATATCCTGTAGAGGGTTTCTTATTCCCAAGTACTTATGAAGTTCCCGTTGGGGCTACGCCAAAGGATGTCATTTTAATGATGTCTGAGCAAATGAATCGCTATTTAACACCAGCTGTGAAAAAGCAAATTCAAGCACAACATATGAGTATTCATGACTTTGTAACCTTGGCGTCTATCGTTGAACGGGAATCATTATATGATGCGGACCGTCCAACCATTGCTGGTGTATTTAAGAAACGACTAGCTCATGGTATTCCATTGCAATCTGATGCAACCATTTCTTATGTACTTGGTTATGCAAAGGAAAATGTAACTATCGGTGATACACAACTACAAAGCCCTTATAATACATATGTAAGTAAAGGCTTGCCACCAGGACCGATTGCAAATCCTGGTAAAAAGGCATTAGATGCGGTTCTTCATTCGGAAGATACTGATTATCTATACTTTGTAGCAGATAAAGATGGTCATAACCATTTCTCTAAAACGTATGCTGAACATTTGGCTGAGGTCGAAAAAATTTATGGTGGTGAACAAGCAAGTGCAGGCTCCTCAAATCAAGGTCAAGCCCCTGCATTGGCACAGGCTGGTCCTAACTATGACGTAGCGGCTACATCCGAACCAGATTACAACTACAGCTCTGCTGAGGCTGTAGCAGCAGATTCTCAATATGTAGATGTAGAACCAACGTATACATATACGCCAACTACGGTGCCGGCTGCCACTCAAGTAACGCCTACGCCAGCAACACCGGCGGCATCTGAACAACCGGCTACAACATCTTCGCCGAGCCAAATACCAGAAAGTATGCAACAAGTAATTCCACAGCAATCGGCACCAGTTCAATCGGCGCCAGCAGCGGAGGAACCACGTGTTGTAAGACCTAGTACACCGGTGGCACCATCTACGGGTAATACGCGCGGTGGAGTAGATAGATAATAAAAATACATTGTTGAGTATGTCATATACGCACAGTCATTTGTGCGTATATGATTACTTTCATAGTCAAATATATAGCGGGAATTTATAATACATTTTATGGAATTAAATGAGATATTAAATGAGCAGCGTATTTACGCGATGATTAATAATGTACCAATCCTTCGGGAATCTGAGGTGCATTTATTTGAAGAATTGATTGGATTATACCGGCCCACCTCTGTGTTAGAGGTGGGCACCGCCATTGGTTATTCTACATTACTGATGGCACCTCTTATTGAACGGGGCGGACGGATAACATCTATTGAGCTCGATGAAGTGCGCCACGAAATGGCTAAATATTACATCGGTCAATCGGCGTACAAGGATCAAATTACGTTGATTAAAGGTGATGCGAAGGACGTATTAACGCAAATCAAAGGTGAATATGATCTCGTATTTCTCGATGGCCCTAAGGGGCAGTATCTTAATCAGCTAGAGGTCATATTGCCTCATGTGAAAGAAGGGGGCGTTATCCTCGCCGATAATGTTCTTTTCAGAGGTTATGTGCGTGGCGATAAAGAGGCTCCGCATCGATTCAAAACTATTGTTAAGCGATTACAAGCGTATTTAGCATATGTAGAAAATAAAGAATTATTTAACACCACCATTTACCCAATGGGGGATGGCATGAGTGTAAGTGTGTGGAAAGGACACAACAAATAATGTCAGATCATTTTATGGAATTGCTTTGTCCAGCAGGTAATTTGGACAAGTTAAAAATGGCCATTCGCTATGGTGCGGATGCCGTTTATTGTGCAGGCAAACGATTTGGTTTGCGTGCTGGTAACTCCAATTTTTCCGACGAAGAATTGAAGGAAGCCGTTCAATTTGTACATGAACATGGTAAGAAAATTCACGTTACATGTAATATTATTCCTCATAATGAGGACTTTGAAGGTCTTGAGGACTATTTGAAATTTCTTGAAAGTATCGGTGTCGATGCGATTATCGTAGCTGATATGGGTATTTTTAGCTTGGCTAAACGCGTGGCACCAGGCCTTGAACTTCATGTAAGTACACAAGCATCCACGACGAACTGGCATACTGTGCAAATGTGGAAAGAACTTGGTGCAGCTCGCGTCGTAGCGGCTCGCGAAGTATCTGTAGCAGATCTTAAAGAAATGAAGGAACATGTGGACATCGAAATCGAATCTTTCGTACATGGTTCTATGTGTATTTCTTATTCTGGCCGTTGCCTATTGTCTAACTACATGACAGGCACACGCGACGCCAACCGCGGTCAATGTTCTCAATCTTGCCGTTGGAAATACAGCATTGTAGAGTCCAACCGTCCTGGCGAATATTACCCAATTGAAGAAGATGAACATGGCACATATATCTTTAACTCCAAGGATTTATGTCTCATTCATCGCATTCCTGAATTGTACGAAGCCGGCATCGACAGTCTTAAAATCGAAGGCCGCATGAAATCCGTTCACTATTGTGCAACGGTAGCTAAGGTGTACCGCACGGCTATCGATACATATTTGAAAGAACGTGAAAACTGGTACGTTCGTCCAGAATGGATCGCTGAATTAGAAAAAATTTCTCACCGCCCTTACACGGACGGCTTTGCAAATGGTCGTCCTGATGAAAGCGCACAAAATTACGGCAAATCTACAAATACCCAAACTCATGACTTCATCGGCTTAGTACTTGGCTATAACGATGAAGAAAAATATGTAGACCTTGAACAACGCAACAATTTCAAGGTAGGTGACAAGGTAGAATTCTGCCAACCTAAGGGTGAACTCGTAGAGGCTGTTATTGAAAAAATGACAGACGAAGATGGCAATCCTATCGACGTAGCACCTCATGCGCAAATGAAGGTTCGTTTGTATATGGACACAAAATTGGAACCATATTCCATGATGCGCCGCGAGTGCAAGGTGAAAGCAGAGTAACATGGTGAATACACATACTGATGCTAATGCTACGCATAATGACTTAAAACAGGCAGTGTGTAATGCAGAACCTTTAATGCCATCCCGTTCACTGGCTGGTTTTCATGAACCGCCTGAGTATAGCGGCACAGGAGAAGAAGGGTATTTGTACTTTCACATAGATCCGAAACATACAAATTATGTCAATCGTATCTTAGAGGGCTATGAATACGTAGGCGTTATGACAAGCGTAGATAAAACGGGGCGCTGCATGGTGCGGTGTACACCGGATACGCGTAGTCTAGCCATTGAAATCTTATCGAGCTTACCAGAGGTTACCTTAGAAATATAGTTCAATAACATAGATTAGAGAATTATCCAAATTTAGGAGAATAATAATGAAATGTAATGTATTAAAACGCGCATTTGTTTTTGCAGCACTTGGTGCCTCTATGGCAACAGTTGCTTTTGCGGCGCCAAACGGTCCTGTCATGATTCCACAACCAGGCACTGTTGTTGTGATTAATCATAATCCAGATGTAACATTTGCTGGCAATATTAACTTTGATGTTGAAAGCCAAGAAAACAATAATTTGAAAATTGGTTCTACTGTTGTACCAAATGTATTATATGGTGCTGTATTTAACAAGTCCGGTGCTCCTGATACAATTGTGCCAGCACAAACCTATGTGTTTACAGGTGCTAAAGAAGTACCTGCTGCGTTGACATCTCCTAGCGATGAAGGCAAACCAGGTGCAACTTGGTCTGTGGAAACAATTAAGAAAACTAAATCTGGCGATATTCAAGTAGCTAGCCGCGGTGTGCCTGAAAAACCATTGGGCGTACAAATGGAAATCATTAAAGATACTTTCACAATGGGCGCTATCGACAATAGTAAAACCGTACAAGGCCAAAACAGCAAGGGTACATTGTACATGACCGTGCCTAAGGATTTGAAGCTAAACCCTAGTAACGACATTCCTGCAGACGTGCGTGAAACAATGCCGGCTATGCTTCGTGGCCGCATGGGCGAATCTATGATGGTTAACCTATTGCCACTAAACGATGAAGAAAAACAACAACTTCGCAACAACTCGCACAATGCGAATACCATCGTATTCAACCGTGCTATGGGCATGGCGAGCAGCATTGGTAACTCCGCTAAACAAAGCAAAGTTTACACATACATGAAAGACCATTACCTCAACATGATTATTGTTGCAAAAGACTACGACGATAATGGCGCACGTGGTAGCGGTGTTTTAATGGTATCTAAACAAGATAATTCCGACGACGTAATGTTAATCCTATTCAAGGGTCCAGACATTACAAACTCTAAAATTGAAAAAGTAATTGGATCCATGCTATCTGCGCACTTTGAACGTAAATAGGTAGTTTTTAAAAATACTACAGGCCTGTTCTAATTTGGGGACGCACTAATAGAGTGTGTTTAGAAATAGAACAGGCCTGTACTAATTTGAGGAACATGTTAATAGAGTGTATTTAGAAATAGAACAGGCCTGTACTAATTTAAGGGACGTACTAATAGAGTGTATTTTAGAAATAGAACAGGCCTGTACTAATTTGAGGGATGCATTAATACAGTTGAAATTTTTTAGGACCTATGATAAGATATCTTAGTAAAAGTGATGCAAAGGACATGATTCTCATATCCCTGTGTACCAGAGAGAGGCAGATGCTGGAAATGCCTTACACATATATTTGAGTTACCCCCTTTAAACTGATTTGTCGAACTTAAAGTAGGTAAATACGGCAGCCACCGTTATCGGGCTTAATGAAGTGAATGAACTGTATCCTTGTGATGCGGTGAATTAACTAGGGTGGAACCGCGAATGATCTTCGTCCCTTGTTGGTAGGGATAGAGGGTCTTTTTTTATTACTAAAATTGAGTCTATCCTAGTTAATAAATTGGAGGAAATTAAAATGGCAGATGTAAAAATTATTTTACCTGATGGTAGTGCAAAGGAATACGCTGCTGGCACTACTCTTGGGGAAGCAGTAAAACAATTATCTAATAGCTTGGCTAAAAAAGTGTTAGCTGCAAATGTAGATGGCGAATTAACAGATCTTCGCGAAGAACTTGTTGATGGCAGCAAGGTTGAATTCTTAACATTTGAAGAAGATGGTGGTAAACATACATTGCGCCATACAGCTTCTCATGTTATGGCACAAGCAGTTAAACGCTTATGGCCAGAAGCAAAATTGGCTATCGGTCCTGCTATCGATAAAGGTTTCTACTACGATATCGATATGGAACATACATTAACTCCTGAAGATTTGACAAAAATCGAAAAGGAAATGAGCCGTATTGTAAAAGAAAACTTGCCTATCACTAAATCCGTAATGCCTCGTCAAGAAGCTATCGAGTTCTTCAAATCTAAAAACGAAGATTACAAGGTAGAATTGATCGAAGACCTTCCTGAAGATGCTGTGATTTCTTGCTATACACAAGGCGATTTCACAGATCTATGTGCAGGTCCTCACGTTGCATCTACTGGTAAGGTGAAAGCTTTCAAATTACAAAGCATTGCAGGTGCATACTGGCGCGGCGATGAAAAAAATAAAATGTTGCAACGTATCTATGGTACTGCATTTGAAAAGAAAGAAGAACTTGATGCATACCTTCACATGCTTGAAGAAGCGGCTAAACGCGACCATCGTAAACTTGGTAAAGAACTTGGTTTGTTCGTTATCAAAGAAGAAGGTCCTGGTTTCCCATTCTTCTTGCCAAAAGGCATGGCCCTTCGCAACGAATTGGAAAACTTCTGGCGCGAAGTACATCATGATTTCGAATATGATGAAATTCGCACACCAATCATCTTGAATAAACACTTGTGGGAAACATCTGGTCACTGGGATCATTACCGTGAAAACATGTATACTACAATCATTGATGACGAAGAATATGCAATTAAACCTATGAACTGCCCAGGCGGCATCTTGGTTTACCAAAACGAAATGCATTCCTACCGTGATTTGCCACTTCGTTATGCAGAACTTGGCCTAGTTCACCGTCATGAATTGTCCGGTGCATTACACGGCTTGTTCCGCGTTCGTGCTTTCACACAAGACGATGCTCACGTATTTATGTTGCCTGAACAAATGCAATCCGAATTGATGAAAGTTATCGAATTGTTCGACCGCATCTATAGCCAATTCGGTTTGAAATACCATGTTGAATTGTCTACTAAACCAGACAATGCAATGGGCGATGATGCAATTTGGGAAGCAGCTACAGAAGCATTGCGTAACGCTATCGAAGCAAAAGGCATCGATTATGTTATCAACCCTGGCGACGGCGCGTTCTATGGTCCTAAACTTGACTACCATATCGAAGACTCCTTGGGCCGTACATGGCAATGTGGTACTATCCAATTGGATATGAACTTGCCTGAACGCTTCAACGTAGAATACATCGGTGAAGATGGTCAAAAACATCGTACTATCATGATTCACCGTGCATGCTTCGGCTCCATGGAACGTTTCATCGGTATCTTGACTGAACACTATGCTGGTGCATTCCCAACTTGGATGGCGCCTGTTCAAGTGAAAGTATTACCTATCTCCGAAAAACACGTGGAATACGCTAATCAATTGGCAAAACAAATGCGTCATGACTATGTTCGCGTAGAAGTAGACGACCGCAACGAAAAAATTGGTTACAAAATCCGCCAAGCACAAATGGAAAAAGTTCCTTACATGCTCGTTGTTGGCGATAAAGAAATGGAAGACAATTCCGTTAACGTACGTAAACACGGCGGCGACGAATTGGGTACAGTTCCATTCGACGAATTCTTCAATTCCATTAAAATTGAAATTAAAGAACGCAACTAATTACATAATATAAATAAAAATCCTCTTATATACTGGACAGTTATCTTTAGATTTTATAATCTAATAGTAGCAGTTCATATATAAGGGGATTTTTCTTTCATTATAGTGGCGGGAGAAATTATAATGAACATCTTATTATGATTAGGTGGTGACCCTGTGTGGAGAAGTCAAGTTTAGCTTCAATTTTGCAACGTAAAAAGAATAAAAATCTTACGCTTGCGCATCGTCAATTGTGGGGGATGATTGACCTAGTTTATAAAGATTTTTATGACAAAGAATCTAAAATCTATGATGCTGGCAACGTAACACGTGAAGAATTTTCTATTATTAAACATGTGTATAAGACGAGGCATGTAGTAACTTATACGGAACTCAAAACTTTGTTAAATAATAAACACCTCAGTCCTGTGGGCTGGGTTATAAAACATCTTGAGAAAAAAGGTTTAGTTACCACTGTAAAACATTGGAGTGACCAACGATCTCGCGATGTTATGCTAACAAAGAAAGGAATTCGCACCTACGAACGCATATCATCAACGCATAATAAGGTAATGGGGGCCTTATTTTCTCAAATACCTAAAGAACAACGAGAACAAACAACAAGACTATTAATTCATATACATAATAGAATGGCAAAGAAACCTATAGCTAATTTTATTGATTCGGATTATACCCAATAAAAATAAATAGAACAGGCCTGTACTAATTTTAGGAAGGTGTGTATGTGCATCTCTAGAAAAAGAACAGGCCTGTACTAATTTGAGGGAGGTGTGTATATGCGCCTCTAGAAATAGAACAGGCCTGTTCTATTCTTAGGAAGGTGTATTAACGGTCCTAAGAAAAGATACAGGCCTGTAGTATTTTAGGCTATCCCTATCCAGTGCCAGTATGTAAGTGCAAATACGAGCATCATTACATAGCCGATGATGGTTAAAGGAATACCTGTTGTCATAAATGTTTTTACGTCGAATGTGTCTGTACCGTAAGCCACCATACCTTGTGGTGAGTTTACTGGTAATACTAGACCAAAGCAGATGGCGTATTGCATGATCATGGTTACGCCAATAGGGTTAAGTCCTTCTGCATTATGACCTACAACGATGGAGATAACGATTGGTATCATCGCTGATGAAAGGGCGGTGGCAGAGGCAAATCCTAAGTGGATTACGATGAGGAATGCAGCCATGATGGCAATCAACAAGAATACTGTAGCGGATTCTAGAGAGAATGCGTTAACGAATACTTGAGCAAGCCATGTAGCCGCTTTTGTTTTAAGTAAAACTGTACCGAGACCGATACCAGCACCAAACATAACGATGGAACCCCAGTCGATGTTTGGTTGAGCGAATTTCCAATCCATAATACCAATTTTAGGGAAGAAGAATAGGGCAATCGCTATGATCGTTGTTGTGGTGGTGTCGATGGAATGTAATTTACCACCTGTAGCCCACAATGCAAGTAAACCTATGGAGATGCATAAGAGTTTCTTTTCATCAGTGCTCATAGGTCCGATTTCTTGGCGCATCTTAGCGAGTTGTACATCGCCGCCAACGAGTTCTTTGAACTCTGGTTTAATTAATGCTTGTGTTAAGAAGTAGGCGATAATAACCATGATGATGGAAAATGGAGCAGCTGCTGTGAGCCAGTCAATCCAGCTAACAGATGTATTCATCTGTGTTTGCATGAATCCAACGGCCACAAGGTTTTGGGCGGCTGCGGTTTGAATCATAATGTTCCAGAATGTATCAGCTTGTACAGCACCGACCATGAGAAGGGCCGCAACGCGGCTTTTACGTTCAATACCTAAGTTCTCAACGATGCCGATGATAATCGGAGCAAGGCAAGCGATACGGGCCGTTGCACTTGGCACAAAGAATGCAAGGATGAGGCCTGTAATAATAACGCCTAGGTAAATGCGACTTACCTTGGTGCCGACGCTGGATAAAACGAGCATGGCGATACGTCGATCAAGTCCTGTTTTGCGCATGGCCACGGAGATAAACATGGCGGCCCCAACGAGGATCATAGCAGGTGATGAAAAACCAGAAATGATGAGCTTTAATGCATTGGCGGTACCCATCATTTTAGCAGGCGCCTCAGGATTTGGTGAGAAACCAAGCAATAAAGCGGTGAGGGCCGTAATCATGGTCGCACTGACAGGATAGGATACGGCCGATGTCATCCATAGGATGATGGCAAAGGCGAGAATGCCGATCATGCGATGACCACCTGTGGATAATGTTTCAGGCGTTGGTAATAATAAAATGGCGCCTAAAACAATAAATGCGAGAATAAGTCCGATGTTTTGAACTGTTGTACGACCCTTCGGAGGAGCCGTAGCTTGTTTTGTTGTGTTGGTAGTACTTGTTGTACTCATAATAACACTCCTTTCTGTGATTATCATTATACAGCACTATATATGTAATATTACTACTGTATATAATCATTATGTACATAAAGGGGTATACCTGTCTATGAGGAAATATTCACTAGCTATACTTTTTACCTCGTCATTTATTGTTTAGACTGTATTACTTATTGTTCAGACTGGGGCATTTATTGTTCGGGCTATATCGGCAACGGTTACTGCCTATACAAGATGCATAAACTTTGCTATACTATAGGAGTTGTAATAATAAATGTATAGGAAAATACAAGATTGGTGTTGACTTTCACCAATTAATTTGTTATTATAATTAAGTAATTTATGAAGCAGAGGCCATCCGCCACTCACCTAATACCAAGAAGTATGAGGTCACATATAGAGAACTCTATTCGGATGGTGTATGCCATCCGTTTTTTTATTCTCTTGGAGGTGAAAGCTATTAGCAAGGATACACCACGCATTAATGAAGAAATTCGTGCTCGTGAACTTCGTGTCGTAGGTCCTGAAAACGAACAAATCGGTATCATGTCTGGCCGTGAGGCGTTGGCATTGGCTGAAGAAAAGCATCTTGATCTTGTGGAAATTGCACCTAACGCTAAACCACCAGTAGCTCGCATTATGAACTACGGTAAATATCGTTATGAACAACAAAAACGCGAGAAAGAAGCGAAAAAGAAACAAAAAATCGTAACTTTAAAAGAAGTTAAGTTACGTCCACATATTGAAGACCATGACTTTTACGTAAAAATGAAAAACGCATCCAAATTCTTGGGTGAAGGTAACAAAGTAAAAGTAACCATCATGTTCCGCGGTCGTGAACTTTCTCACCCTGAACTTGGCATGGCAGTGTTGACACGTTTTGCTGAAGAACTCAAAGAAACGGCGTCTATTGAAAAAGCAGCTAAATTAGAAGGTCGTAATATGACCATGATTTTAGTAAGTAAATAGGATATTGGGAGGATTATAATTATGCCAAAAATTAAAACTCGTCGCGCAGCGGCTAAACGTTTCGCAGTAACTGGTACTGGTGAATTCAAGCGTGCAAAAGCTTTCAAAAGCCACATTCTTGAGAAAAAATCTCCAGCTCGTAAACGTAATTTACGTAAAGCTACATTGGTTGCTAAATCTGACTACAAACGCGTAGTTAAATGCTTACCATACGCTTAATCGCTAACTATTAGATTGATATATCGTAATTTAGGAGGAATATACAATGGCAAGAGTGAAAAAGGGCGTTACAGCTCATGCACGTCATAAAAAGATTTTGAAATTAGCTAAAGGTTACCGCGGTACTCGTTCTCGTTTGTTCAAAAAAGCTAACGAAACAGTAATGAAAGCGTTGTACTACGCTCGTCGTGACCGTCGTGCGAAAAAACGCGAATTCCGTCAATTGTGGATTGCTCGTATCAATGCAGCAGCTCGCATCAATGGCACAACTTACAGCCGTTTCATCGCTGGTTTGACTAAAGCAGGCGTTGAAGTTAACCGTAAAATGTTGGCTGACTTGGCAGTTAACGATGCAGCAGCATTCGCTAAACTTGTTGAAGTAGCTAAAAACGCTTAATAGCATACCATAACGAATTAAGGACTCTCTTTAGAGGGTCCTTTTTTGTATGTTTTTTGGTAAAAGCCCCCTTTAGTACCACTACCTCAAAACAATAAAAAGGAGATTTCCTAGTGCATGGCGAAATACTCAGTATAGATATTTCGTTAACAAATCTCATGTATAGGAGGGATTAGTATGAACGTATTAAAGAAAGCTCTAGTTTTAGGGGCCGTAGGGGCTATGTTAGCCGTACCGGGCTATGCAAAGGTTGTAACCGGTAGCCAATCAGATGCTAACTTAGATCTAAAATATCCATTAGTTTATACAGATCATGCTTATGCGCAACAGGCCATTAATACAGACATTGCAAACTATGTGCTAGAAGCAAAGGATATGTATTATAACCAACATATTTACCAAGTTGCTCAAAGCTATAAGGTTACCTATGAGGATAGCCAAGTCGTGTCCATTCTATTGACGACATATAATTACTATGCAGGTGCCGTTCATGGTATGTATTATACGAGAGGCCTTGTATATAATAAGATAACAGGTCAACGGATTCCTTTATACAACTATGTAAAAATCGCTAATGCAGAACAGTTGGACAGAGGATTGCGGTCTTATGTATTAGATTACTACACCGGTTCCCATACAAAGAGCCATATCCCACAAGGTTGGAGTGTAACATATGTAACCGATAACTACTGCTTACGCGGTAAGGGTAACATTGATCTAGTTTACCAACCATATGAATTAGGACCTTATTCTAATGGCACTACCTATATTGGATTTACACCGCAATCTATTGAATACTTTAACCGCATGAACTCGTAATAAAGGTGGCGTTATAGTTGTATATAACATTATTAATGATACCCATCGGGCTGTTCTTACTGGTGATTAGCCTTCGGTATATGGTGAAAATTTTTACTATCTCGGCCATACATGATATGCCCTATAGAACGGATAAAGGTGTTTTTACCATTGAAACAGCTGGTCGCTACGGTGTATGGCTTAATGGTAATCGCTTTAAAAAGTCTCCCTTAGGGATGTTTGGATTGCAGCTTATTAACTGTGAAACGGAAAAGGAAGTCCTATTAAGAACTAGCTATATACCCGCTAGCGTAACTAAAGTAATCGACGTACGACTCGAGCTTTATACATTTCATGCTAAGCCGGGGACATATCAGATCGTATTTAACGATAACCCTAGTCCGATGGCTAAGATATTTGGTACCATTAGTCGATTTTTGATGGGTGGAAATGATGATTATAGCTCCTATTCCATCAGAATATATCCACATCAATCTATGATCTACTCATTCCTTAGCATATGGGGATTTATATTTGGAGTTATAGCCGTACTGTGGGGGATAGCGGGACTAGTTATACATTGAAAAAATACATAAAGCCTATAGTACATATTTTTGTACTATAGGCTTCTGTCGTATCTAATATATTATCTTCTGTATCCGCCGCATCCTCTTGTATTAGAATTTGGACTGCAATAGTTTTGGCTGTTATTGTTGCATGGTGCATAGTTAGCATTGTTATTGCAGTTGTATTGCGTACTTGTATTGCAATTGTACTGAGAATTATTGCATACATAATCGTAAGCAAATCCTGTGGACACTACAGCAGTCACGGCTAAAGCAGTCATGATGAGTATACGTTTAGTAAATTTCATAGTAATCACCTCCTAGTTTCTATACTTACATTATACTACTATAAGTCAAACGAAATATGATATTCTATACATATATACTATTTGAGAGAATTTATGTGAAAGGAAGAGTTTGTATGATGAAACGTGTATTGATGGCTACGCTCTGTTTAAGTTGTGTTGCCTTTAGTAGTAACGCAATTGATATTAATATACCTGGTGCAGATCCGACGGTATCAAAGGATGCATATCAGAATTATCGCAAGACTGATGCGGATGCGCAACAGATGGAACGGGATGTTGAAAAGGATATAAAAACATATATGCCCAAACAAGTGGTAGGTAATGGCGAATTTGATTTAAATGATATCATTTATTCAAATCGTGAGTTGAACCATGCATTAGATTTTTCTTCATCAATATTTATTTTGAAAGAGGATGGGGCCAATGTAAAATTCACCATGCCTTACTCGAGTCGATATGGGAATACTGAAAAGATTGCAGATGGTACACCTGCTTTCAGAAATGCAATGATTATGAGCCCTGATGGTATGATGGCTTATGAATTACGTCATCAACCAACAGGCAATAATTGGGAAGATAGTAAGATTCCTTATAGCAAATTGACTGTTGATGATATGAAAGCTATCGCAGAGAAAACAGCTGGCGTATTTCGTGGTGATGACCATTCATTATATGCTGGTAAATTTACGTATCCTACGGTTGAAAAAGCGACATGGGATGTCACGTATGCTAAGGATGCACCAATGGTGGGGAGCCTTAATTTTACGATGAAGAATACACCGATGATTTCGTATCATGTAGGTTATAATTTTATGCCTAGAAAACAGTTTAGCGTGTTAAAAGCTCAAGGTGTTGATAAGGCTAAAGACATGATAATGTCTCCGTTGGTAAACTATGTATTACCATCCATTGAACCAGCGAAGGATATACTTTCAAAAAGCAAAGCATTAACAATTAATGATTTTACATTCTTAACGCTAAAAACAAGTAAAATGATACGGGAAGATAAGAATGATTCGTACATGTATGTATACGATAGCGATCAGTATAGAGAAGGTATCATGGTGATGCCAGTTGAGGCTGAAGATATACAACATCCAGAAAAAATTTTCCCGAAAGCTGTACGCAGTATTATTCTAACTGACAAGTATTCGATGCACCAACCAATCCAATTTGCTACCGTATGGAATGATGCTATGCCATCCGTATATATGCAAATTAAGCGCCCTAAAACAACGATATATATGTTAATATCCCATGATAAACAATATGTCTATAATCACTTTATTATGATCTATAATACAAGCTCTTTAGTTGAAAAAGATTTGCGAGATATTGTGCAATATGTAGACACTAATAACAATAAGGACTACTATAACACATTCCAAAGTGGGCTTGGGGCTAAGATGCCAAAAGACATGGCGACGGTTGATATTAAGAATACGAAATAATAGATAATGTAAGGAATTTAAAAATACCTTGTGAAGTAACTCTCACCATAGGTTAGATTTTTTCATGTAACTATAGGCTCTCTATTGTGAGGTATATACCTTGTGATAGAGGGCTTTTTGTGTGTGATAAAAGTTAAAAAAGAGCTCTATTTTCTAGAAAATATCTTTTTTTCTTATGCTAAAAGGCGTATACTATAGATAATAATATAGAACATATATTTGCGTTTAAAGAGAGGAGGAAGATGTATGAGTGATGATGTAAAGATGTTTGAAGGTAGTCAAATTCGTTCTGTGTGGGATAATGAAAGGGAAGAGTGGTATTTTAGTATAGTGGATGTTGTAGGGGTTTTATCTGAAAGTAAAAATCCAACTGATTATTTAAGAAAAATGAAGAAGAGGGATGAAATATTAGCATCCTACCTTGGGACAAATTGTCCCAAGGTAGGAATGGTATCGACGAATGGTAAGATTCGAAAAGTATTAGCAGGAAACTTAAAGGATATTTTCCGTATTATACAATCCATTCCTTCGCCTAAGGCAGAACCTTTTAAAATGTGGTTAGCAGAGGTTGGTAAAGAACGTATTGATGAAATCATTGATCCGGAACTCACGATTGATAGGGCTTTAGAATCATATGCTCGTAAGGGCTATAGCCGAGAATGGATTAATCAACGATTACAGGCCATTCAGGTTCGTAAAGAATTAACCGATACTTGGCAAGATCATGGTGTTAAAGCTGGTAATGAATATGCTATCCTAACGAATGAAATCTCTAAAGCTTGGTCTGGAATGACGACTAGAGAATATAAGGACTTTAAGGGGCTAAAAAAAGAAAATCTAAGAGATAATATGTCTACTACAGAACTTATCTTAAATATGTTAGCCGAAACGGCTACAAAGGATATTGCGGAGGCAACTAATCCTCAAGGATTAGACGAGAATAAACAAGTTGCTCAAGATGGTGGTTCTATTGCTGGTGATGCACGTAAATCGATTGAAGCTAGAACTGGTAAGCCTGTTATTACCTCTAAAAATGCTATTGATTTAGGACGACTAATTAGTGATGTGGTGAAATATGATAGATGAACGACTTGAACGGATGAAACGAAAACGTAATTGTAGAGTACATTTTGATGCAGATTCTTTTCAGATATCTGATTGTATTGTAGCACCAGTTCATGACATACCTGATGTAATACATGAAAATCAGGAGTTTGATTTTTATGTTGAGTCTACTTATGATGTATATCTGCTTCGCATTATACATAGTCATGATTGTGTTGTAAGTATTTATCCTGCAAAAGTGGATGGTATCATATATATCGTGTGTTCTATACCTGTTTCTAAAGATAGTATCAAAGAAAATATTCAAAAGATTTTACATGCGTTGGAGATATATGGTTTTCCGAAACTGAAGAATCCAAAAAGTAGTATTACATTTAATATATAGTGATGAAATAGGTCGTAAAGAAAATAATACCACATCAGATAGGGATTTTTTGCCCTGTATGATGTGGTATTTTGTATATAATATATATGTCACTTTATATTATTGGGTATTATTACGAATTTTGTGCGTTATTATTCTATAAAGCAAAGCGTACTTTAAAATTTGGATGAATAATTATATAATGATTACAAATGTAACTTTAATTCGAAATGAGGCTTATATGCAATTATTAACAGTGGATATTAGTGAAGAAGGGATTGCTAATGATTCTGGAACGCTGTTGACAATTTTACTAAAAGATAGGACTACAAACAAAAATATTTTATGGGCTTCTCCTTCTTATGAAGGTATGGGGAAGCCTTTTTGTGCTGACCAACCTATTAAAAAGAATTTAATTATAGGCCCTTATGATTCGATTATTCAACCACGTGTTGAAAAGAATAAACGTAATCAAGAGCTACGTACTCGTAAACGGGGGGAAGTGTTTACTCCACCATGGCTTGTTGACAAGCAAGTATCTATTGTATTGGATGAAATAGAAGATATTTCTTTTGAAAGCTTCATTGCTTCACGTTGGTTAGAGCTTGCTTGCGGTGAAGGTCCATATATTGTAACCCGATATAACTCTATTACTGGTGATATTATTCCTGTGGAAAAGCGTGTTGGCTTTTTAGATCGTAAACTACAACGGATAGCTAAAGAAGTAAATTCTGAACAAGAGTTTATTAAATTATCTAAAATAGCTTATGAATCAAGCTATGGTTATGAATTACAAGGTGATTCATTACTATTAGCTCGTGAAAACTTATTATTATCTTTTTGTGAATACTATGATTACAAATTTGGTAAATTACCGACAATGAAGGTAATTAAACAAATAGCAACTATTATTTCTTATAATATATTCCAAATGAATGGGTTAACTAAGCAAACCCCATATTCAGATGATTCAAAGGGCAATATTCAACTTAATCTATTTGATGATGTAAATAATCAAGAGAAACAAGGGGATATGTTTACAGTTGTCAAAGACTGGGAAAATAAAGTGTTAGTATCTATGGACTCAATTTCTAAGGGAGATGAAATGATGAAGTTTGATATAGTAATTGGAAACCCGCCTTATCAGGAGGAAACTGAAGGTACAAGTGATAAACCTATTTACAACTATATGATGGATGCAGCAGAAGAGATTGCTGATAAAGTATGCTTAATTACACCTGCAAGGTTTTTATTTAATGCGGGTAAAACACCTAAAGCTTGGAATCGAAAAAAGCTTAATGACCCTCATTTTAAAGTAAATTATTATGAGCAAGATTCTTCTAAGATTTTTTCTAATACAGACATTAAAGGTGGCGTTGCTATAACATATAGAGATAGTAATAAAGATTTTGGTGCAATAGGTACTTTTACGGCTTTTAGTGAGCTAAATAGTATTTATCAAAAGGTATATAAATCAAATGACTTTATGACCTTTAGCGCATTAGTTGTTGCTCCTGAAAGCTATAAATTAACCGATAAATTACATCAAGATTATCCTAGTGCCGAATCACAATTAAGTAAGGGGCATAAATATGATGTGACGACGAATATATTTGATAAATTACCTCAAATTTTTAAAATAGAACTATCAGATGATGAGTTGAAAACAGATTATATTAAAATTATTGGCCGTGAGAATAACTTGCGTAGTGAAAAATGGGTTCGTAAAGATTACATTAATGGGCCGGATAATTTATATGGGTATAAAGTTATTTTACCGAAGTCTAATGGATCAGGAGCTATAGGAGAAGTACTTTCTACACCCCTAATCGGGGAACCCCTAATCGGGCATACTCAAACATTTATTTCTGTTGGTAATTTTTCAACATACGAAGAGTCAGTTGCTTGTTTAAAATATATAAAGACTAAATTTGCTAGAACCATGTTAGGTATTTTAAAAATTACTCAACATAATCCTAAAGCAACTTGGACTTTTGTTCCTAATCAAGACTTTAAACCTAACTCAGATATTGATTGGTCTCAGTCTATTGAAAACATAGACCAACAATTGTACAAAAAATATAATCTTTCACAAGATGAAATAGATTTCATCGAATCTAAAGTGAGGGCTATGGACTAATGGGGACAGAGATAAAAACAGGGAAGGTTGTAGAACCTAAAATCTATGCATATACTACACCACAAGTTACCACTAATGATGGATGGATTAAGATTGGGTATACGGAACGGGATGTGGAGACTCGAATTCGTGAGCAAACCCATACAGCAGCTATTCAAACAGAAATATTATGGAATCATTTAGCCGAATATGTAGATGGACCAGAAAAAGGTCTAAATTTTAAAGACCATGACTTTCACGGTTTCCTGAAATTTTATGATATAGAACGTAGACCGAAAACAGAGTGGTTTTATTTCAATGGTACGCCGGAGAAATCAGAAGGTTTATTTAACAAGTTTATTCATCATGATGTATCAGGTTATCAACCAGGAAAAAGTAATGAATACACATTACGTCGGGAGCAAGACGAAGCTGTTACGAAAACAGAGGCTTATTTCACTAGTCATGAAAATAGTGAATTCTTATGGAATGCAAAACCTCGGTTTGGTAAAACATTATCAGCCTATGATTTAGTTAAACGATTAGGTATAACAAATGTTTTAGTGCTTACCAATCGTCCAGCTGTTGCTAATTCCTGGTATGACGATTTTGATCAATTTATTGCGGGAAATACAGAATATAAATTTGTTAGCAGTACCGATTCTTTAAAAGATAGACCATCTATGAGTCGAGAACAATTTATTGAATATCTTAGTGAACATGATGAGGCAAAACAAATTGCTTTCATCAGCTTACAAGATTTAAAAGGGTCTAAATATTTTGGTGGCGAATACGATAAATTAAAATGGGTGGCCGATTTACATTGGGATTTAGTTATCATAGATGAAGCTCACGAAGCGGTGGATACACGTAAATCCGATTTTGCATTTAGCAATATACATAGACGTTGGACCCTTCATTTGTCAGGTACACCATTTAAATCAATCGCCAAAGGTCAATTTAGTGATGAACAGATTTATAATTGGTCATATGCAGATGAACAACAAGCCAAGAAAAATTGGGATAGCACGTGTGAAAGTGAGAACCCATACGAAGCATTACCTCAATTGAATATGTTTACCTATCAAATGTCTAAGATGGTTTTAGATGTCATTAATGATGGTGTAACTGTTGATGGTGAAAACTATGATTATGCATTTGATTTGAATGAGTTCTTTGCTACTAATGAGAGTGGTGAATTTGTTCATAAAGAAGCAGTTGTTGCGTGGCTTGATACTTTAACACATAATGAAAAATATCCATTCTCTACAAAAGATCTACGTAATGAATTAAAGCATACATTCTGGATTTTAGATCGTGTAAATTCAGCGAAGGCGCTTAAGAAGTTACTAGAAAATCATTCTACTTTTGAAAATTATGGAATTGTATTAGCTGCAGGTTCAGGTAATGCTTATGAACATAATAGTGATGAGGGAACTGAGAATCTTCGTTCTCTAGCGGCTGTTCGTAAAGCTATAGCAGATCATGAGAAAACAATTACGCTTTCAGTAGGACAATTAACAACAGGTGTAACCGTACCTGAATGGACTGGCGTTATTATGCTATGTAATATGAAGTCACCGGCTCAGTATATGCAGGCTGCTTTTAGGGCACAAAATCCATATTCGTGGACAGAAAAAGGTAAACACTATAGAAAAGAACGGGCTTATGTATTTGATTTTGCACCAGAACGTACACTTATTATTTATGATAAGTTTGCTAATGATTTATCTATGGCAACTGCTAATGGACATGGTACGACTGATGAAAGAAAAGAGAATATCGGTGAATTATTAAACTTCTTCCCTGTTATAGCTGAGGACTCATCAGGTCGAATGGTAGAGATTGATGCGGCTCAGGTAATGACGATTCCTAAGCAAATTAAAGCCCAAGAAGTTGTTAAACGCGGTTTCATGTCTAATCTTCTATTTGATAATATTGCTGGTATTTTTAGAGCAACTCAAACTGTTTTAGATATTCTAAGTGAATTGCCTGAAGCATCTCAAGGCAAAGTTGTTGTGGGAAACGATGACATAGATATTGTTGATGTAGATTTAGACGATGATGATAATCCAATTGTTCCAGACGAAATCGTTATTAATAAACAAGAGGCTTTATTTGGAGATAAATTACGAAGTTCAATTGCAAATATTGAAAATACAATACGTAATGAAGATTTAAAACCGACATTGGAGGATATGCTAGCTCGTGTGACTGCACCTGTTATTACACCAATTGTTCAGGAAATGCAAGAAACCTATGGTCTTAAAAATCGAGCAGCACAACGAATTGAGAAAGATATTAAAGATGCCATTATGACGGTAGCCGAAGAAAATGATAAGGCACAAAATGTTGCTATTGCACATAAAGAAGCTGAATATAAAGAAAAAATTGAAGCTGCTAAATCAGAAGAGGAAAAGCTAGCTATTGAAACTGAACGAGAAGATGCAATTAGTGCTGTGAAAGTAGAATATAAAGATAAATTTACGAAAGATATTAGTACAACATTACAGGAATTGCCAAAACAGATTATTAAACAGCAGGAAGTAGAAGCTCTACAAAACCGAATGAATAGTGATGAAGAAAAAATCCGTGGCCATCTACGTGGCTTTGCTAGAACAATTCCAAGTTTCCTTATGGCATATGGTGATGAGCAGCTTACATTAGACAATTTTGATACCTATGTAGATGGAGATGTTTTCCATGAAGTTACTGGAATCACATTAGATCAATTTAGATATCTACGTGATGGTGGAGATGACTTTAATGGTCATTTATTTGATGCACCGACATTTAATGAGGCTATTCTTGAATTCTTACGTAAAAAAGCAGAACTTGCCAATTACTTTGAAGATAATAAAGAAGATATCTTTGATTACATTCCGCCACAACAAACAAATCAAATCTTTACACCTAAAAAAGTAGTAAAACGAATGGTTGATGAATTGGAAAAAGAAAATCCTAATATTTTTGCTGATTCAACGAAAACCTATATAGATCTCTATATGAAATCTGGATTGTATATTGCTGAATTGGTTAAACGTTTATACAACAATGAATCTATGAAACAACAATTTCCAGATGATAAAGACCGTTTGAAACATATTCTTGAAAATCAAGTTTATGGTTTTGCTCCATCTGCTATTATCTATCGGATTGCTACAAACTTTATCTTTGGTCCAATTAGTGATGATGTAAGTAGAAAGAATTTTGTGCAAGAAGATACAATACCTTATGCTAAAGAGGAAAGAATACAGGATTTAGTAAAAGAATGGTTTGTTTAGTAATTAGTAATATAAAATTATGATAGATATTATTGAGGTACAAATATCATGGAGATATTACTTGAATATTTAAGGCGTTATGATATATGGAATAATTTATTTCCAGGAATGATTTTTATATATAGTTATAATATATTTTGGAACGTATATGATTGGAATCAGATACCAATTGTTTACATCTTTTTTATGGCATATTTTATTGGAATGATAATAAGTAGAATTGGATCTATATTTATTGAGCCGCTACTAAAAAAAATAAAATTTATAAAATTTATTGATTATAGATTTTATTTAACTGCTATTGAATGCGATAAGACTATCATTGAATTAAATACAGTTAATAATGTATATCGTACAATTTCTACAGGATTAATAATCTTTTTTTTAGTATTTATACAGAAAGAAATAAATGATATATGTATGTTGATTAATAGTGAAATTGCTATTTACAATCTATTTTTAATAGTATTATTTTTATTTAGTTATAGAAAACAAACAGAATATATCAATAAGCGTGTAAGTAAATATGTTTAATTTATGGGGGCGTATTATGAAATATGAAATAGATTTTTTAGGTAATAATTCGGTGAGTCAAGATTCAGATTCAATTTTATTCAGATATATGCCTGAGGGGACGGAAACGTTTATTCATATATTGTATGATGGAGGTGTAAAAGCATTTGGTGAGACTATAGAGCAGCATTTAAGAGCGTACTATAATACAGAAAAATTAGATTATGTTATTGTATCTCATCCTGATAATGATCATACTAGTGGTATAATCGAATTATTGGGAAAATTTGAAATTGGAAAAATTTATATGAATTGTCCCTGGAACTACATTGAAGATTTATGGACGTATGTTGATGACGGTCGTAAAACTAAGGAATCTCTGAAACAAGAATTATATAGTTCTTATCCTAATGTGAAGGAAATTGAAGATTTAGCTAATAAATATAATATACCTGTTTTACCTATTTTTCAGGGGGCATATATTACGGATGAGATTAAAGTGCTTAGTCCAAGTAAAACTTTTTATATCGAACAAATTGTGGACTCATCTAAAAATAATCTTGCCGAAAAAAGAAGTGGGATTAAATTCACTGAGGCTTTTAATAGTATTAAAAACTTTATAGTTGAATCTTTTAGTGGAGAGGATACTCTGCGTGAAAATGTATCAACTAGTGCAGAGAATGAAACATCTGTTATTTTGCATTTGGGATTATCTACTTATAATGTATTATTAACGGGAGATGCGGGAATAAAGGCCTTAGATGTTGCATATAATTTTGGTATTAGTAATAATATTCAATTTGAAAAATATAACCTGATTCAAATACCTCATCATGGAAGTCGTCATAATATATCTAGTTCTATAATAGACAAAATAACTGGATTTAAATGCTCAAATTGTGTTGAAAATAGAATTGCTTGTGCGTCTGTTGCAAGAGATAGTGATCATCCACGTAAAAGTGTAGTTAATGCATTTATAAAACGGAAATTTAAAGTTAGTGCAACATATGGGAACACAATTTGTCATCATTCTGATAATATGCCTACTAGAGAAGGCTGGGGACCAGTAAGTGGATTGTCATTTAGTTCAACTGTTGAATCATGGGATTAAAATGTTATATTGAGTATAATATAAACTGTGAACTATAGAGTTATCTTTTATTAATTGTGTATTTATAACAAAATAGAGGATTCTAGTAGTCATATCTATTCGGTGTATAAACAAAACAGAGAAAGGAATCATATGATTCCCTTCCGTGTTTAAATATGATATAATTTATATCAAAGTGAGGCATAAATGGCTTGGACGCCAGACTTCGCTTCTAAAGTTAAAAATCGAAGAAACGGTCTGACTTCACAGTCGGGCCTTTTTTCATGGCCTATGCCGTGAAAAGCTAGCTTTAGCTAGATGTCAATTCATTTAGCTGCCATAATAATGGTCGCCACAAGTATACCAAATGAAATCATTAAAGATAACACTTTGTATGTACTCATATTGATCACCGCCAATCTCTAGAAGATTAGCAAAGGCTGGACCCATTTAGAGGCCTCAAGTTCAATATAGCCCTGTCAATAACAAAAGTAAATACATTAGAGGTTCCTAATAGTCACCTAGGTGACCAATAGGAACCTTTTTTTGATTGAAATATTATTTTGAGTAAGAGTATTTTGAAGAGTGGTTCATTAAATATTCATGTATGGACTAAGATATGTTAAACTATTTATAATGTACTAGGATATTAATCTTGATAATTGCTTAGTACTATAAGTTCGTGGAGGACATTATGGGATATTTTGATAAATTGCCTGCAGAAGAGCAAGTTTCGTATTTAATAAAACCTATTTTAGAGGTACTTAGTCAAGCTAGTACTTCATTAAAGACGTCAGAGATTCGTTCTTTAATAATTCAGGCAGATACTAAGATTGCTGAATTTGCTAATACTGAATATACATCTAAAAGAACAAGAAATACGTATAATAAATTTACAATCAAGTTTGGGCTAGCACTTAAAGAATTAATAGTTCTAGATATTGTGGAGCGTCAAATTGAGGATAAAACTCTTGTTTTGACACCTAAAGGACGCTCTTTAAACTTAGAGTTATTAGATGTTCAGAAAGAAATTAGGGAAAAAGCACAACTTTATTGGAAAGAACATAGAAATAAATCAAAAAAACAACAAAGTAAGGAAGACGATATGAATAAAGAAGCATCCAGACGTATATGCCGAGCAATCTCAAATTCTGAGGTATCTGACTTTTCTTGGTATAAGATGAAGGTTGGAGATATTGTTACATATAAATATGAATCAGTAGATGATAGTTATATTGGTGAATTTGGGTTAGGTTACAATGTGAATGGTGGAGAAACAGAAGAACAAATTTCTAGTGCGGTTTCCTGTATATTTCAAGTTGTAGATTATACTGATGTACTAGATGTTTCAGAGAAAGATACGTCTAAAAAAAGAAATGCATCTAAACAAAGTATTATATTAAAAAAAGCAGCTGTATTACGTTGTGTCCATGTGTTTAATGAACCTATTTCTAAGGCTTGTCTAGATGATTGGCTAGATGGCAGTGGACAAATAAATCTTCAAGGCGGATTTATTTGTATAACTGATGAAAAAGCCAATATAATAACTAAAAAAATAAAGGAACTGATACCTCAATTATCTAATGATATAGATGACAAAAATATAATATTATCAGAATATAAACAGGAAAAGCCATTACAAGTTATGTATTATGGTGCACCAGGTACTGGTAAAAGTTATAGGATAGGCTCACTAATAAAAGAGAGTTATCCAGGATATACAGAGTATGATGATAACCCTTATGTTTTTCGTACTACTATTTACCGTGATTATTCTTACTTTGATTTCGTAGGTAATATTATGCCTGTAACAAAAGAAGGAAAAGTTAGTTATGAGTTTGTTCCAGGGATATTTACAACTGCATTATGCGCAGCCTTGAGAACTCAAGATAGAAATATAGATGTTTATCTTATTTTAGAGGAAATGTCTCGTGGTGATATTGCTAGTATTTTTGGCGATATATTCCAACTATTAGATAGGGATGATACTGGTAAAAGCATGTATGGCATTAACAATAAATCTATTTATGAATACCTTATATTAAATGGAGCAATAAAAGCAGGCCACAAAATTATCATTCCATCAAATTTACATATCATAGGAACTGTTAATACCAGTGACCAAAATGTTAATGTTATTGATACTGCTTTTAAACGAAGATTTGATTTCAAATATATTGGTGTAGATCCTATTACTGTCGATCCTATTCCTGTCGATGGCAAAGATGATGAATACGTTAACAATTTTGATATTAAATTTACAAATTCTGATACGTATGAGTGGGTTAAACTATATCAAGCTATTAATCACATCATTATAAATGATTTAGGATTAGCTGAAGATAAGCAATTAGGGCCTTTCTTCTTAAAGGATAAAGACGATGATGATGCAAACCGCGAACAAGTTGCTGATAAGCTATTGCATTATTTATGGCAAGATGTTGAGCGAGTTTCATATACTGGAGCTAGTCTTTTTGATGATAGCATTAAATCCTTTGGTCAGTTATATTCAACATTTAATAACAAAAAGAATATTTTAAGTGAATCTGTAAAACAAGTATATGGAAACTTATAAAATGAATAATGATGTATTAGATTATCATTTTGAAATTATTAATGATGGCAATGAATTGACAGAATCATTTTGTCGAAAGTGGGATATTTACTCATACTGTGATCGATATAATGAGAAGTTAAAATGCTCTTTCGTTGGTATGGTAGTAAAAAAAGATAATATTCTACTTTCTTTCCCTAAGCACTATCATGTTGATAAAGTAATTTTGAGAGATGAAAAATCAAAAGTATTGCAAGATATGAAGGATATATTGCATATTATAAAGCGAGATAGAGAGCTATATGGTGTTGAACCAGGACAATTAGCTGATACGATACCAGTAGATGCTTATCAGTATATCCTTACATATTATTTAGAGTTTGGTTTATATCATCGCCAACTAAGAGATACAGTTAAAGGTTATAAAGGTCATATTAATTGGCATCAAACAATAAATTCGATTCGTCCCTTATTAAGTGATGGAAATTTTATATACTCTCCGTTTGTAGTTAATTGTGAATATGATGAGTCAATTTTTATTACGGAATGTATGGATTACGTATTATTTGATTTCTATAATACCTTTCAAACTTTGTTAGATGATATTCATCCGTATAAGCGTCAATTTTATAATCCTATATTTGATGAGTATGATTTTTGTATTGCTAAATTGCAAACATTATGTGGTAGGCTTTTTAAGGATTATGAACGATTATTATTGAAATCGTTGATCAGATACTTTCAATGGAAAAGTAATCGAAGTAAATCATCTAAATTCTTAACCTTGTATTTTGAATTGGTTTGGGAACGAATGATACATATGTATTTATCTAAACATATACGTATTTGGGGTCATGATTATGAAATTACAAAGGAAGAACAACCTTGTAAGCTAAATATAATAAAACCAGATAGTATGGATATAGAGCAACGAGAAGCGGATGAGAAAAGCCGATTCTCTATTCAATTTGATCATTTCTTTAAAACCTGCACAAGTAAAAAGCAACCATTAATATTATTATTTGATTCTAAGTACTTTACTAATGATGTGAATTCTTTTAATTATAAGCAAGCATTTTATTATTACTATTTACGAGGTAAATATAAAAATGCCATTATTAAAAGTGCTTTAGTTATACCAACATCTGGTAAAAGGAAAACCGTTGTGCATGTTGATAGACAGCATATTGATGGTCTATATATTCGTGAAGAATATATAAATCTTAAAGATGTAATTGAGTGCTATAAAAAATCGATATCTTGATTTTAATTATAAAATGTAGATAAGCATAAAACCTCCTAATAGTTATAAAATAGCAATTAGGAGGATTTTT